>PHDM01000112.1 GCA_002840985.1 Bacteroidetes bacterium HGW-Bacteroidetes-17 | reverse complement strand
TCGGCCACCGGATCGCATACCAGTCCGATCATATTTTGAATGGCCATGGAAGCTGCACTAATGGCTTGTTTAGCAGTTCCTCCAAACAATTGTGCAATGCCTGTCGCGGCCATTCCGGAAGCAGCTCCACATTCAACCTGACATCCGTGTTCTTCGGCCGAAAATCCGGGCCCGGCAGCAAAATAGGCACCCACAATCCCGGCGGCAAAATAGGCTTTGATCAATTGTTCCTGACTTGTGTTTAAATCTTCTGAAACAGCTTTCAGCACTCCGCCGACGGTGCCGCATGAACCTGCCGTAGGATTGGCTACAATAACTTCCATGGCGCTTTTTGCTTCCATGATTGCTGAAACATTTGCCACTATTTTATTCACCAATTGACCCTGAAGAATCCGTCCTTTTTTCTCTGCCTTATGAATCAGATGAGATTGCTGCTGCAAAATCCGGTCCTTGTAAACGGTTCCTTCCAATCCGGTTTTTATGCTGGTTTCAATAATTTCAATAAGAGCCTTCATTTTATTCAGAAGCACAGCTTCAGAAAGCCCGCTGCGGCATTGCTCATAAATTAACCCAAGTTCGCCTAAATCCAGATTTTCATTCTCTGCATAACTTAATAGGGAAGTGATGGTCGTAAAAGGCATCTCACTTTCGTTCCCTGAAATGATGGGCATGACAGGATTAATGGCAATGATTTTATCGATGTCGAAATTGCTTTTTAGCTTTTCAATAATTTTATTAGGAATTCTCTTCGGGGACTTGATATTTAAGAGATTTCCTTTATCATTGGAAGATTGGATTAGTACGACATTTGGAGGAAGCATTGATTTTAAGCCAGAAGGCGATGATGAAATATTTTTACTCCAAATGATAAGCTCATGATAATCGCCGCAAATATGAACATTAAAATGATCGATTTGTTGAATTTCGAACGATCCACCTCCAATAGAAACAGCTACGACCTGAATATTATTTCCATTCACACCTTCCAACGAAAGCCGGACTGTATTGGCATGTTTGGTTGGGAACGAATTGATTTCATAAGTAATTGAGATTCCTTTCTCTTGGGCGATTTTCGCTGTATTTTTCAGACGAGGATCGGCTATCTCGATATCCAGCAACCCGCCATTGATACCCATGTCAGTTCCCTGTTCCCGAAAATTGGGTGCCCAAGCTCCTTCGGTATCGAATTCGATCAATGCTTTTTTAAGCGGTTCACTTAAAATATCCAGACAGGTTCTCGCTATTCTCCATGAAGCAGCCGTGTGTGAACTGGAAGGCCCCCGCATTACAGGTCCAATGACATCATTAAAAATCCCGGGAAGTTTTTTCATTTATTTTCTTTATGAATTTTTTGTCCGATTTATTAAAAATATTTCAGTGTATCACGAAGTCCCGAATTTAATCAAAAAGCCTGATTTCCTGACCAAATTTACCACTCAATGATTTTTCATATATTTTATTGGCCACTGCAAAATCTTGTATGGCGACCCCAACACTTTTAAAAACAGTTATTTCACGAGATGAACTTCTTCCTTTTATTTTTCCTGAAATAAAATTCCCAATCTCACCCTTCACATGATCTGCAGTGAATAACCCTGAATGAATAGGTTTGGTGAGATCGCCACTTTCCGAAAGACAGGAATCCATCTGATCGACATAAATCGAAGCATTTTGCAGGATAGCCGGATCGATTTCCTGCATCATTGGTTTATACGACCCAATCGCATTGATGTGAACTCCTTCTTTTAGATGTTTTTTTAGAAATAAAGGGGATTCTGAATTGGTGGCGGTACAAATGATGTCACAGCTTTTTAATACATCCAAGTTTTCGGAAACTTTAATTTCGGCCTCAACTTTTGTTTTCATTTCAGTAATAAAAGTCTCGGCCATTTTCCTGTTTTTATCAAAAACCCATACTTTTGAGATCTTACGAACCGTGGCAACTGCTTCAAGTTGAGTCCTGCCTTGTGCCCCACAACCAAATATGGCCAAAGTGCCGGCATCTGCCCGGGCAAAATAGTTGGTTGCCAAACCGCTTGCAGCTCCGGTTCGCAATGCAGTCAGATATTCGCCGTCCATGATTGAAAGTACTTCACCCGTGAGCGTATCGATCAACATCACAATACCAACAATTGCAGGTATCCCGTTACTTGATCCACCGGATTTCTGGGTTAAAATTTTTATGGATGTTTTTTTCAGTGAATCAACAAACACAGGTTTCAGAAATAATGTAATCGGGGGCTCCCCATGCGTGGTAACATGCCGTGGAGGCACAAAACTTTTCTCTGACGACAGGCTTTCAAATGCCTCAGCCATTGCCTCAATCGCTTCGGCCATGGTTAAATGGTTCCTTATTTCACTTGATTTTATTAGTTTGATGGGCCTTCTGTCCTGCATATGATTAGGGGTTAAGCAGATTATGCAATCCTTATTTATTACCCAAAAATAGCTTAAAAATCAGAGAAATGTGTATATAATTTTATTCGAGGAGTGTATTATTTTAGTTGTAATGAAATCTGCATTTTGCAATCAAGATTTCATCTTCTTTTATTTGGTAAATGAGTCGATGTTCCCCATCGATTCTACGCGACCAAAAGCCTTTATATTTGTATTTTAATGGTTCGGGTTTTCCTAATCCTGAATATGGATTGCGGGAAATGTCTTTTAATAAATCATTAATTTTCCGCACTATTTTTTTATAAGTTTTTTGCCAATATAAATAGTCTTCCCATGATTCATCAACGAAAATATATTTCATTCCTCTAAAATTTCCTTTTCAAATGAATCACCTTTTTTCAATTTTTCGATAGCGGAGTCTAACCTGCTCTCATTGGCTTTGGAGGATAATTCATGTTGCGTAGCACTTAAAGAATTATACTCAGCTAAAGAAATAATTACGACTCCATTGTCTTTCCCTCTGTTTATTATCAAAGTTTCAAAATTTTTGGTAACACTGTCGAGGTACTTTTTAATGTCTTTTCGGAAGTCTGAGATGGTGGTTGTCAGCATGGCTTAAATTTAATATGTACATAATAAAGTACAAATATATGTACAATAAAAGAAATTATCAAGAATCAACCTCCGTTTTTTAATCAAAATAATTCCCCGAAGCTCTGCTTCGGGGTTTCCTCATATTCTCCCCTGGATAGGGGAGATGTCAGTCGTATGACTGACAGAGAGGTAAAATAATAAAAATTCGTTTTTCAGCCATAGTTGAAATAAAGTTGGCGAAATACCCCTTGGCTCTGCCACAGGGATAGTCAACTTTAAGAATTTTTTTATTTCTTTTGTTTTATTTCTTCTTCCAATTTTTTTATTTTTTTCTTTAATCGAGAAGTATCAACAGCACTAATGACGCTTCCAAGCATGAATCCTATTACCAATATTGAAATCCCGTTTGAATAATGCTGAATCGTGAAGAATGCACCAATTAGAACTAATACGGCCGCTATAGTATAAATTATTTCAATTCCCGTGTTTACATGTTTATCTGTCATATTTTCTATTTTATGTTTTTAACCCACTTGAGGCTATCGCTCTGGAGCGACGTGCCAGGTAATTTTATAATTACCGGCACGCTGAAACCCAAAACATAAGGTATCGCCCTATCACTTAACTTTATCTAAAGGTCTGCCGTTGTTCACCGACAATTTACCATTGACTATCTTATAGTTATAGGTTGCAGAGGCTTGTCCTACAGGTTTTAAAGTGTAGGTGTCTTCAGAAGCAATAATCCCCCCTTTATGACTGAACGATATATCCTGACCATTGATTTTTCCAGCTGCAGCGTACGAATAGGTATTATCTTTATTTATCACAAAGGTAGCCATCAAAATTTTATTGTCATCCTGATAACCCTTCCATGTGCCCACTAAACTGGCAGGTACCGACTTATTAACAGTTTTAGCCGTAACAGCAACCAGTTTAGCACCTGCATTTTCTAAAGCTTTGACAATATCATTTTTATTCGACAACGCTCTGTTGGCATAACTCAGTTCCGAATCACCTACTTTATTTACCGCATTTACTTTGGCACCACTCTTAATGAGTAAGTTTACAAGTTTTACGTTCCCTGCTTCCGACGCCAGCATCAATGCCGTTTCACCGGCGGTATTGGCTAAATTCACATCAGCTCCGCTTTTAATTAAAACTTCACAATTTTCTACTGCAGCTTTCCAGCCCGGGCTCGTACCAAGTTTTGCAGCACACATGATAGCAGTCATATCCTGCGCATGCAAAACATTCGGATTTGCACCTAATTCCAGTAATTTCGTTAAGGTTTTAAGTCGCGATTTTTTATCAACCGGATCAAACGTCATGGCTATTTTGGCAAGTGGCCCTGCCCATGGCGATGCTTTCGATACTTCATTTACATCTGCACCACTCTTCACCAGCAGTTCTAACATGTCCGTATGATATCCCAAAGCAGCATAACTAACCGCATTCATATACGTTGAATTATATCCTTCCAGAATGGACTTCTGTTCTATTAAATACTTTGCGGCATCTAAACTATTGCACTGAGCTGCCTTTTGTATCGCAGTAATTCCTTGCGAAGTTGACAGGTTAATATTTGCACCATGTTTAACCAACAATTTTAATCCTTCCACATTATTGAAAAACGAAGCTACATTAATTGCGGGTTCATCGCCAGTGGTTCGGGCTTTGCCCAGATGATTTACATCTACCTTGTAGGTGGTAATGAAATAATCAGCCCACTTGGCATCTTTCGGTCGTATCATGGCCATGTTCAATGGCATACCACTTTCCGGGGTGGGGCCATATTTATTGGCTTTGTATTTCATGAGAATATCCAATATAGTAAAGTTGTCATGGTCTATTGTTGCAGGAATCAGCCCCGGAAAACTATTATCATGTTTGACATCTTCCACATTCGCAGCTCGCTTTAAAATTGCTTCCACCGCTTCGGCATGTTGGTTATCAACAGCACAGTTTAAAGCAGTAGCATTATACATACCCATGTAATTGATGTTTAATTTGGGACCGGCGTTGTTTAATATAGCCATGGTGACCGCTTTTGACTCCTCCGTTTGACCTCCAAAAGTTGCTACGATCAAAGCCGTGAACTTGTTGTTGAATTGGCTGTGGTAATTGATGTCCACCCCCATTTTGATGAGCCGGACTACATTGTCCAATTTTGAGTTGTAACTGGCTGAGCTGAGCAAGGCAACCAGGGGTGTTGTTTCCCAACCTTTGTCAAGACCCGGTTCTGTTGGTGTTATTGTCTTCACATTAATTTTAGGCGTATCGAGTAATAATTTAACGATGTCATTATTCACTTTCATTACACCACCGCATGCTTTATTTAATAAGGAAACGCCTTCGTAAATCTCATTTACATTTGCACCGGCATCTATTAAAGCTTTTAACTGGTTCACATCCCCTTTCTCCACTGCAACGAATGTTAATGGCATGACTCCTGCTGTTTGAGCTGATGATACGATGGATAAAAGTGATACGCAAAAGATCACCATGATATGCTTAATGTTCTTCATAATGAGTGTTGAAGTTATTTGTTGATGTTTTTTATTAGGTTAATGAATGAAAACAGGGGTGTTGTTTTAATAAATCCGCTAATGAACAAGGCATTAGCAGTGATATCAAAACAAAGAACATGCTTCATTTCAAAAGTACATCATTTTTCAGAGATAAATCACTTCGGCCCGTTCTATATTCGGGATTAATTACAACTATTTTTATCACTGCTACCCTTGGCCTTTTCCGGCCTCATGCTCAAAACAGTAAAAATATTATACAGGTAAGTATAACATATCCCGACCAGCCGGAGAATCATGCATTTTGGGTTAATTTATTTTGGATTAGGCCAATTTAGATAAAGTCAATCCCATGTTTCTGCCAAGTACGAATTTGCCATGTTTTATGAGCCTTTGTTATGCGTAGTTTTTATTTTTTCAAATGCATCCCAAATTTTCTGTCTTTGACTTTTTAAATAGTCTGCTTGTTCTAGTCGAATGTTAGAATCCATAGAACTACCAAATAGATCAGGAAACAAGCTTGAGTAGCTAATATTCATGAGATCCAAAAAAACAAGGACTTCATCTCTGAGCTTCTCTGAGATATTTATTTTCACCAAAGTCAACCAATTAATATCTTCAGCACAGTTTGTTACCCATCTTTCAATGTCTGTATCTATATCAAGTTTAGTAAAAAGACCATTTTGATTCACAAGTCTACTATTTTCATCTAAAATTGGGTTTATGAGCTCAATATGGTATTCTGCAGTTTCTTTCTTTTCTTTTTTATACCATGAGTTTATTCTTTCAATATCATGCGAATTTAACACCCAAAGACTTCGATAACCTGTTTCTGATTTTTTAATTGAGGAAAAAGCAAAAAATAACGCTACATAAGGAGATTGAGACCAATCGAGTAATGGTGTGTGTAATCCAAAATGTTGACCTAGTGCCCACAATTCATTCTCTGATAATTTTGCAGGATTTGAACCTCTTCGGCCTCTAATACAAAGTTTGAACTTTTCCAGATGTTCCTCAGCTAAACTGTTTTTATCAGGAATCTTAATTTTCTTTAATACTCTTGATAAAGTTGATTCTAACAGCCAATCACTTCTTCTCTGTCCTCTGTAAATATACCACGGGAAATTTGCAAATTTATTAATCTCCTTAGCTAGTTTATTCCAGCTTTTTATGGTAGTTATTTTAGGACTATTTTTTTTAATCATTTAGTTTTTTTTAAAATTACACATAACGTTATGTATAAGAATAGTAGCCAACTGCGTGGCACTTTCCTATCAAGTTACAAGAAAGTTGAAGCGGGCTACAACACTTTATTTTACTACTGAAACGGCTATTATTTTTATACATTGATGGCGGTAGTTTTTTATCGATATTCAAATTGTGTAACAAAAGAATGTAGATTCAAAAACGATTCGCATTTTTCTATTAATAAAGCTAAAGAAATTTGTTCTGCTAGTTTCTGATTATGCCTTGTATTAAGAAATATAGTTGACTTATTTGAACATAAATAAATTTGTTCTGCTAATGTTTCTTTTGGTGAGGAAATGGTCTCAGGTCTTCCATGAAACTTAGGTTTTCTAGCTAATCGAAATGTCGATTTTATAGACTCAGGATCACTTAGAAACCAAGCTTCAATTTCCTCAATTGGAATGCAAACAAATTTATTATTAATTGGTGCGTCTTCGATTTTCTTTGTTAATTCTTCATAGAGAGTCCTATGTGTATTTCTATCTAAATCATGAATTAAAATAAGCATATCACAGCCTCTTTTCCTTAAGTCTATAGCATAATCGAGAGCCTTTCTCCTTAATTTACCACAACCATTTCCGACTGCTTTTTTAAAGGTTAAGTTGTCTTTGTTAAGGATTCTTTTAATCAAGATTTTTGCAGTTTCAAAATCACTTTTATCTTCTGCAATTATTCCGATACATTTAATTTTACTCATTCTCAAACCCTCCTTCCTTCCAATACTCACCTAAATTTCCAGATACTTCTAAATATTCCTTTAACGCTTTGAAGTCATTTTTTGATAATGATTTAGGTAAACAATTTGCGATAGTACCTGATTCTTTCGTTTTGTTAACCAACACTACATTCTCAGGCTCCAATTTATCTAACACATAATCAGAATGAGTACTAATAAAAATCTGTTTATGTTTTGACTGGGATTTTATTAACTCTATAATACTACTTAATAATCCATGATGAACGCAAACTTCTGGTTCCTCAATGAGTAGTAAATCACTCTCATCATTTAAAATATAAAATACTAATGCTAAAGTTTTAAAAGTTCCCTCTGACAGTTGATTTGGAGATAAATTTAAATTGTCGATAACAATAGATGGAACGACTATGTTCTTCACCCTTTTAATTGTTTCAACTTGTCCGCCTGCTCTAACCTTAAGAGAACTACTTGGAATTTTGTGATCAAAAAATGTTATATTATCAATAAGTCCTATTCCATTTTGATTAACTGTATTTATATATTTTTCAAATGATTTTGGCTCCGTTTTGTTCGTTCTATATAAATCATAAATAAATTGTTCATGTGTTTTTGTTTTTCGATAAGGTCTTATTAGTCTTGAGTCTTCTAGTTCCAATGATATGGGACATTTGGTGGGGTCAGAAAATTGAGTTGCGCTATAATAACTGATGTTTGTTAAGTATGAAATTATTTCTACAGAAAATTTGGTTTCAGCAATCGGTCTTTTCCTTTTTAAGAGAAACTTTTCAATATCAACTTTATTTTGAGTTCTATTGATATAGTCTACAAATTCATAAAGTTCAGGTTCTATTTCTATCCACCTGCTTTTTGGTTTACTATTATTCTTAATTTTTAGCTCTGCTGAATAGATTTCCTCAATATTGGCTTCGTTAGTGTCATAGAAGATATCAGCCTTTAAATTGAAAATTTCACTATCTATGTCAAAAAGAATGTCAAGTCGTGAATGTGACAATGTATCAATTAAGGAATGTTGATGAAAGTATCTATTTCGATTTATCCTTTTTAAAAGTTGAATACTATTTAAAATATTACTTTTTCCAACACCATTAACTCCAATTAATGTTGTTAAATCAGTAAGGATTTCGACTCTTGTCTTAATGCAAGAGCGATAGTTGAAAATGTCAATTTTTTTAATTTTTATCATAAGTCAGCATTTTGTCATTTTAAATTACCGTCAACTATGTTATATACACACCTTTATGCACTTTATCCACCCATACAGTGTTGTACATCGCAGTTTTAATGTCCATATATATTTTATCGATTAATAAAAACCGATCAAAATTTCAATGTTTGGGGAGTGAAATCCTTATCAACAGGTGCTATCAGGGCGGGAAGAATTTCAGGAATAAATATAGAAAATTAATTTGATAATTAGTCAATTTGAAGATGTGCTAATGAAAAAAAAGTTCAAAAGCTCAAAGGTTCAGAAGTTCAAAGGTTCAGAAGTTCAAAAGTTGAAATGCTTTGCTGTTCATTGTTAAATCAGAGCACATTTTATTGTTTTGATATATAGCAAAAAATAATTTGATATATACCAAAAATAATATTGACATATAACAAAAACATTATTCCTTTTGAATGTCAACCGAATGTCGAAAAGTTAAAAGGTTCAGAAGTTAAAAGGTTCAAGAGTTCAGAGGTTCAAAAGCTTAAAAGTTCAGAGGCTCAGAGGTTAATAGGTTCAGAAGTTCAAAGGTTCAAAAATAGATTATGGTGTGGAGATTACAGTCATATTGATATTTCTAAGACCGAATTTTATATCTTCGTAACAGCTTATATCACAAAAAAGTTCTATGTTTCATCTGTATATTACCCTTGCTTATCTTATCCCGAATATTTATGTTTTTTTCCGTGTAAAAAAACTTTTCATCAGCAAAACCTATACCTGGTGGTATGTTTTCGTTTACATATTTGTTGCAGCAATTTATCCCCTTGCCGAGCGGTATTCGAATCAGGATGCGAATCTTTTTTTGCGTATAATTTCAGCAGTTTCTGGTTATATACTGCCATTTTTCCTGTACTTTTTCTTTTGCATTCTTCTTTACGATCTGTTTTTGCTGATCAATCGATGGGTTAAAATGATTTCTACAGAAAGAAGGAGAAGTTTTCGATTCAGGTTTTATATGCTTTCGTCCATGATTCTTTTATCAATTGCGATTGTGATCGGGGGTGCCATTAACCTGAATACAATACGGGTTTCAAAATATGAAATAAGTGTTCCGAAAAAAAATTCAGGGATTGATGATTTACGGATTGTATTTGTTGCTGATATACACATCAACCAAAATTTAAACCTGCATTTTATTGAACAATTTGCGAGAAAAGCAAATGCCCTGAAACCCGATATCATGCTTTATGGAGGTGATATTGTCGAAGGCGATAATGATAATGAAACCTCTGAAGCCATTGAGGCTTTGTTGAGAAGTATAAAAACAAAATATGGGTCATACAGTGTCGTTGGAAATCATGAGTTTTATGGGGGAATAAAACTTGATGCATTTTTCAAAAGGGCAGAAATTGAACTGATTTTTGATACCACCCTGAATATTGATAATGACTTTTATCTGGCAGGTAGGTTTGATCAGCATTTCAATCGACGTAAAAGCATTAATGACATTTTGATCAGAGACACTTTGGATCTGCCAATTATTTTGATGGATCATCGACCCACCGAACTACAAGAGGTAAGCCAAACCAAAACAGATATTCAGTTTTCGGGTCATACCCATAACGGGCAATTGTTCCCTATTAATTGGATTGTGCAAAGCATGTATGAGTTAGCCTGGGGTTATGAAAAAATTGGAGATACCCATTTTTTTGTGACCAGTGGCTTGCGTTTATGGGGGCCTCCCGTTAAAACAGCAGGGAAATCAGAGATCATGCTGGTGGATATTCATTTCGAATAAATCGCTGTTTTGAAATCTCAAAAACGTTAATCAGCAAATATTTTAAGATTTATTTTCTTCCTTACCATCCGCATGCAATGCAAACCGTCCTTTTTGTCGGTCGTGAGCGAACTCATGCTTAGGCCAGGGCCAACCGCCAAATTGTGTTCGTTGATAATCCCGATAAGTTTCCTGAATTTCTTCTTCCGTATTCATCACAAACGGACCGTATTGTACCACTTTTTCGTTCATGGGTTTCCCTTGCAACATCAGCAAAAAGCAATCCTTATCACCTGCTTTTAATATAAGGTCAACGGCTGCTTTTACTTCTACCGAATGGTATGACGGAATATTTTCTCCATCGATTTGCAAGGCATCACCCCTGTAAAAATAGAGGGTTCTGTTCACCTCAGGACCTGCTTTAGGCAAAACCCAACTTGCATTGGCTCCCAATTTGATGGTTAAAATCAGAACCTCATTATCCGGGTTGGCTGCCCATGAATCGGGAGTCGGATCGGGAGCATTGGTGCTTTTAAGGTTTCCGGCAATCACATTTACTTCAATAGATTTACCTTCGCTGTTAATTTCTTTATAAACCGGGATTTGATCTTCCCACAACATTTTAAAGTGTGGCTCCACGAATTTTTTGGAGCTGGGCAAGTTTAACCAAACCTGAAATAATTCCAACGGATTTTCTTTATCCTGATGAATCAGCGGAAACATTTCCGAATGTTGTATCCCTTTTCCTGCGGTCATCCATTGCACGTCTCCGGCGGAATATCGTCCGGCTGCACCCAATGAATCGGCATGGTCAACCGTTCCTTCTTTTACAATCGTAATGGTTTCGAATCCACGATGAGGATGGGTTGGGAAGCCCGGAATCGCAGCCCCATGATACATCCGCCATCCATCTTTTATCGTAAAATCCTGACCAATATTCCGGCCTGCCAATGAAGTTGCCGGCCCCATCAACGCATTGCCTTTCGGGAAATCATCTTTGTGATGGGCGCAAAAAATAAACGGATCTTGCGTTTCCCAGTGAAATCCCAAAGGTTGTATTTTTATAATGGTATCTTTTTTCATCTTCGATTTTTTTTAT
>PHDM01000111.1 GCA_002840985.1 Bacteroidetes bacterium HGW-Bacteroidetes-17 | reverse complement strand
TTCGGAAGTTGAACCAAATCTGTTTTTTGTGGATCGCAGGATACGATACCCATGATTGCGATCTCCTTCAAATTGAAGAACCGTATCAACCATGTGTTCTAATATTTTGGGTCCTGCAAGTTGGCCGTCTTTTGTAATGTGCCCTATTAAAAATACAGGAGTTTGAGTTAGTTTCGAATATTTCTGTAATTCGGAAGCACATTCACGAATTTGCGAAATACTACCGGCAGAGGATTCAATATAATCGGTGTGAAGCGTTTGGATTGAATCGATGATCAATACATCCGGTGCTATTTGCTCAATTTGATGAAATATATTTTGGGTTGAGGTTTCAGTTAAAACGAATAAATGATCTCCCGATAATTTAACACGTTCTGCACGCATTTTGATTTGCTGGCTGCTTTCTTCACCCGTTACATATAAAATCTTTTGGGTATTCATTTTTAGCGCGACCTGAAGCATTAATGTGGACTTTCCAATACCAGGCTCACCGCCAATAAGGATTAATGAGCCGGGAACCATTCCCCCTCCCAAAACCCTATTTAATTCTTGATTTTTTGTATCGATTCTGTTTCCTGAAGTCATTTCAATGTCCCTGATCAATTTCGGGCGGCTATTTTCTCGTGAAGCTGATTGAAATGGAATATTTGTTTTGGTTGATTCTTTTTGAATGATCTCTTCAGCATAGGTGTTCCATTCGCCACATGAAGGGCAGTTCCCGATCCATTTTGAAGATTGCGAGCCACAATTCTGACAATAAAAGGTAGTCTTGGTTTTGGCCATTGGATTATTTTTTCTGAAAGATAAAGATAAGAATTTATTAAAGGCCTTTGATCTTGTTTTCGATGATTGTGGTAGAATAACCCGGCAAAAAATCAAGTGTAATTATTTGACCACCTTTGTCTTTTACAATGTCATAACCAATAATATTTTCAGCTGTATAATCGCTGCCTTTAATTAAAACATCAGGCTGGATTATTTCAATTAAATTTCGCGGGGTTGCTTCATCGAACAAAATAATTGCATCGACAAAAAATAAGGAAGCCAGAATTGCGGATCTTGATTTTTCATCGGTGATTGGTCGGTTTGAACCTTTTATGTTCGTTACTGATTTATCCGAATTAAGTCCGATAATCATGATATCACCAAAATCAGCTGCTTTAGAAAGGTAGTCGATATGTCCTAAATGCAAAAGATCAAAACAGCCATTGGTGAACACGATTTTTTTGTCCTTAAATCGCCAAATATTTAATTGGGATTTTAAGGCTTCAACAGAATAAATCTTATTTTGTATTATTTCAGTTTTTTGCATGATCTCCAATTTTTTGAGCACCTACAAGCATAAAATAGGAAAAGATTCCAACAACAATAAGCATCAAACTTTGTGAGGTGTGAATTAAAGTGGCCCAAGTTGCTGCCAGTTCGTTGGGGATTTTATAAATTTCAAATAAAGTAGCTTTAACGATAAAATGATAGGCTCCTAATCCTCCCGGAACAGGGGCAACCATACCTAGGCTTCCAAGAGTAAGAACGGTTATACCATCAATAATTGTCAGATGTGATGTTGCTTCCAGTGAGAAAAATACTACATAGGTCATTAAAAAATACATACCCCAAATAATCAGGGTGAAAAACAGAAAAGCTGCTCTTCTCTTAAGTTTCATGATGGTCTTTAGACCGTCAAGAAATCCCTTAAAGAATTTAGAAATTTTTATATAAAAGTTGGATTGATGAAGCCTGACTTTAAAAATTTTATACAAAATATTTGCAGCAACAATTAAAACAATCAATGCAATCAGGGACATAAAAATACCATATAGATTATTCGAAAACTTTGATAATAGGGGTTCGAAAATGAGTTTATTCACAAATCCGCCAACAATTTCTAGTTGAAAAACAATGACAAAAATCATCATGATGATCAAAACAATTAAATCAAAAACACGCTCGGCTACAACGGATCCAAATAATGAGTCAAATGGAATATTTTCGCGTTTGCTTAGCATGCCACATCGTGAAACTTCGCCCAAACGAGGCAATGCCAAATTTGCAAAATAGCCAACCATTACTGCATAAAATGTTGTTTTGGTTCTGGTTTTGTAACCCATTGAATTAATCAGGATATTCCATCTCATGGCTCTAGCTAAGTGACTAATAATCCCCAAAAAGAAGGATAGAAGGATCCACCAATAGTTCGCCTTAAATATTTCCTGAACAACATTTCCAACATCAACTTTTCTAAAAACCAGCCATAATAGGGTTAACCCTAACATAAAAAATGCTAAAAAGTTGAGAGTTGAAAAGAGTTTCTTTTTCAAAAGCCTATTATAATTGATTATTACTATTAGGGAATAAAATAAAAGGTTTGAATTTTTTTGCTTCTTCAAAGTCCATACTTGCGTAAGAAACAATGATAACCTTATCACCTATTTCTGCTTTACGGGCTGCTGCTCCATTTAGTGAAATAATACCTGAACCACGTTGCCCTTTGATTACATACGTATCTAAACGCTCACCATTATTGAGATTGTAAACATGAACTCTCTCATTTTCAATTAGATTGGCAGCATCCAATAAGTTTTCATCAATGGCAATGCTCCCGATGTAATTCAGGTCAGCTTGCGTAATCGTTGCCTGGTGTATCTTTGATTTTAGTACATCAATTTTCATGAGGCAAAATTATAAAACAATTATTCAAAAATTAAATATATATAAAAATTTAGATTTTCAGTCTAATTTAATATTATCTATTAAACGCACATTACCTAAAAATGCTGCAATCAGCGCAACTGAATCATCTTTAATTGTATTTTGTGGATCGAAAGGGAGGAGCGTTTTGTTGTTTACAATTGTCAGATACTCAACCTTAAGTCCTTCTATTTTGCTCAGGTTTTGAATTGTTTTTTGAATGATCTCCGCTGCATTTTCCCCGTTAAACGATTGTTTTATAGAAATTAAACTTCGATAAATTTGGGGGGCAATTGCTCTTTCTTTCTTCGTAAGTCTCATATTTCTTGAACTCATTGCAAGACCGTCATTTTCCCTGATGGTAGGGCAAGGGATGATTTGTACCGGGATCTTTTCCATTTCAACCAAGCGATTAATGATTGCCAATTGTTGAAAATCTTTTTCTCCAAAGTAAGCATAGTCGGGTCGAACAATCTCGAATAATTTTTTTACTACAATAGCAACCCCATTAAAGTGCCCGGGTCTGAATTCCCCTTCCAGTATCTTATCCAATTGCCCAAAATCAAACTGTGCCAGATCTGGTTCAGGGTACATCTCAGATACCTCTGGGATAAAAACCATTTGACATCCTGCCTTTTGTAATTTATCGCAATCTGATTGCAGGTCACGAGGATATTTTTCCAAATCTTCTTTATTGTTAAATTGAATGGGGTTAACAAAAATACTGCAGATGCAGATGTCGTTTTCGGAAACAGCTTTTCTGATTAATTCAAGATGGCCTTCATGTAAGGCTCCCATCGTCGGTACAAAGCCGATTGACTTATTTGATGCACGTTCTTTATTCAGTGCGTTTTTTAGAGCACCTATCTGTTGAATACGAATCATTTAGGAAGCGTTTGTTTTTAAAAAAAGTTTATTGTTCCTTTTGAAGAATTTTAAGTAAATCCATCTCAAGAGAAATTTTTGGATTTTCAACAATCCTACCAATCTCATCGTTGTTTTTATAAATAATGAAGGTTGGAATATACTTTATTTTAAGATCATCAATATTTAAATCATGTGATTTCTTTAACCGATCAACCGCGATAATCGTAAGATCTGAATCATCAAAACCTATCTCATCAAGCACTTTCATAAATCTTGGAACTTGCATTTCACTATCATAACACCAAGATCCGAAAACAAGTTTAATACTGATATTTTTAAGATGGTCTTTTAATTTTCTTATTGTGTAAATGTCGGAGTTGTATCCTGCATATTGAACGGCAAAAGCAACACCAAATGTTCCTTCTTTAAGTCCATCGCGATTACACAGGTCGATCAGGATTTCGCTCCCAACCCTATTGTCCAAATATTTTTTATTGAGGTCTTGAGCGAAAATGTTGGTCATGTTTATAAAAATAAACAAGCAATAAATAAAAGTCCGTTTCATAATTTCATGTTTTTTAGAAGAACAAATATAACGATATACTGCTTGAAATTTAATTATTTTATCCTACATTTGTTAAGTTCTGTAAATAGTCTAATTAAGGATACTTAAAATGGATGTTTCTTCCGCCGTCGAGAAATTTTTAAAAACGATTTATAATTTAGAGTTACGCCATCAAAAAGCATCTGGCTCAAACATGGCATCAAAATTGAATATTTCACCTGCTGCAATAACAGATATGGCAATCAAGCTTGCTGGGCAAGGACTTATTAATTACCAGAAGCATAAGAGTATTACCCTTACCCCAAAAGGGAAGAAAATCGCGTTATTGGCATCCCGGAAACATCGTCTTTGGGAAACATTTTTGCATCGAACTTTGAACCTTAATCTGGATGAAATCCATGTGGAAGCTGAACTAATAGAAGGCTATACTTCTGAGTTTTTATTAGGGAAAATTGATGAATATTTAGGTTTCCCGGAACATGATCCTCATGGTGACCCAATACCTGACAAAAAGGGGGTTTTGCCCGAAGAACAGGCATTCTTTCCTATAAGCGAGAGTTCACCAGGCTCCTATCAAATCGAACGACTTTATTTCGAAAGTGATGAACTAAATGACTTTTTCACGGAATACGAATTTAAAGTTGGCGATATTCTGGAATTGGTACTGATTTTCAAGATGGATAACGCACTCCTTATCAAAAGAAATAAAGTGACCATGGTGATCAGCGAAAATATAGGTTCAAAAATTTTGGTAAGCAAATTAAACGAATAATCAGTCAGCTGACATGATGATTTTACCGGGTAATATAATTTTTGCAATGTTTTAACTCCTTCAGAAAATTAATCCAACATCAGTTATTCATTATTTGGAATCAAACTAAATAAATAATTATCTTTGCACTTCGTAAACGAATTTATTGTTGGTTAAACTATTACAAATGAAAAAAATTGGAATATTCTATGGTTCTTCAACAGGCAATACAGAAGTAATTGCTGATAAAATCCAACAAATGTTCGGTGAAGAACATGCAGATGTATTCAATATTGATGCCGTAGAAAAAAATGAAATTGAGCAATATCCATATTTGATTTTTGGAACATCGACCTGGGGTTTAGGTGATATGCAGGATGATTGGGAAGATTTTTTGGATGTGTTAAAAACAATCGATTTGTCAAATAAAAAAGTAGCATTATTTGGTCTTGGCGATCAGGAAGTTTATTCAGGAAGCTTCGTCAATGGAATGGGTGAATTGTATGAACAGATCTCGAAAAGAACAAATATTGTTGGTCATTGGCCCACGGAGGATTATAATTTCGTGGCATCAAAGGCCGTGAAAAATGGCAAATTTGTTGGCTTAGCCATTGATTTTGATAATGAGCAAAAAAAGGTCGATGGGTACATAGAAAAATGGGTAAAGCTGCTTAAAAAGGAATTTAAAGGATAAAATAAAAGCTGCTTATTTGCAGCTTTTTTTAATTTAAATTTAAACTTACAATTTCGTTAAAGAGGTTTAGGCTCTGTTGTAATGACCATATCTTGTTTTTTGCCATCCATCCTGATTAAAAGTGGTTTTTTAAAGCGGATATGTTTAAAGTATTTGGTTTGATTGACAATTTCTTGTTTTTTAAACAAATCCTTGTTTATAAAACTAGTCGAAAATTCTTGCTGAATAGAGTAATAACCGACATTCATCGCGGTTACATTATGAAAAAAATGTGAACCGGAAGAACCATCCAATGGATAATCTTGCAAACTGGTTTCAATAATTACAGCGGCATTCGAAATTTGAGGCCAACGAACCGGAATCCCAATCCATCGATCACGAGTCCCCCATCTCCCAGGCCCAATTAAGATATATTTACGATTTTCATCGATCATCTTTCTGTTTAGCTGATCAATTTCATCCACCATCGCGGATGTTTGATTTTTATCAAATGTGGTTTCATCAACATAAATAATATCATCGATGTGTTTCAAAAGACCATTTCCCATTCCCTTTTCTGCATAAATCAGGATGTCTTCATTATTAATATTGTCAATATTAAATTCGAAATCATGGGCATTTGCAATAAGGGGTTTGATTTGTAACAAGTAAAAAGATGCTTTATTATTTTCATCTTTTCTTAAATCTACAGCATATTCAATTTCAACCGGCGATCCCAAAGCTTCCTGCACTACATCAAGAACAGTCTCTATGGTTTTAGCTAATGGGATGTAATTATATTTTAATATGTTGGCAAAATTGATAATTCGAGGGCCCGGCCTGTCGACACCCGGATAGATAGAATTATTGTCAGCATCATAAACAGAGGCACAATGGGTTATATTCTTGTGTTTTTCAGCTAAATCAATATCCAGATAAGAAAGTCCTGCAGTATCGCCTTCAAGCAGGTTCAAATCTTTTTTCCCTAGGTCAACAGCATAAAATTTCAACTGAGAATTTTTAAACTGATCCTTTGGTGAGTTAATTTCTGTTTGTGGATATTTGGGCGAGAAACGATAGGCTTTTTCTCCTTCAACCACATACTTCCCTAAACCTACTGCTGCAACGGCAAAGCCTTCTTCAGGTTTCATATGTCCGAAGGGATAGTAATTATATGATTGTGCCACCCCTGAAATATGTGGATAGTAGTATTCCCCAAATGTATTCCCAACTACTTCTTGTAAAATGATGGCCATTTTTTCATCTTCAATTTTATAATTAACGGCATCAATGTATGCCATGGCAACCGGTGAATAAACAGAAGCATAAACCAATTTGATTGCATTCAGTGTTTGTTCAAGACGAACATTGATGTCGGGATGATTATTGGGCAATAAAAAAGTGTCAAAAATTCCTGCAAATGGCTGCATTAACGAGTCTTCAAATAAACCTG
This sequence comes from Bacteroidetes bacterium HGW-Bacteroidetes-17, assembly GCA_002840985.1. Taxonomy (GTDB): domain Bacteria; phylum Bacteroidota; class Bacteroidia; order Bacteroidales. The sequence goes on along the minus strand of PHDM01000111.1, from coordinate 4,573 downwards.
AAGATCTCACTGCTATTGGATTTGTAATTTTACGAAGAATGATTTTTAATCTTTTTGTCAAAGTTTCACTAAGGCTACCCTGTATGAATAGTTTTTTGACACTTTCATAATTAACACCGGAGATCAGAATCTCCCTTAGGTTATTTTTTTCAATAAACCGTTCAAATTCGTTGGTTCCAATAACCGAGGTTTTAGGGGAACGAATATTGATATCTGAAACATGTTTAGAGAAATTGTAATTATAGATCAATGAATTAATAAATGCCAACCCTCTTCCCTTACCACCAAGAGATCCGTTTGATAAGCTTACGATATTTGATTCATCCAGGATCGCACCTTCATCAAATGGGATGATTTTACCTTTATTCTGCTCATTTCTAAACTTTTGTAATACATCGATTAAAACTTCCCTCAGGTTTTCTGCATCTATAAAATCAGTTACTTTATGAGGACGTAAAACTTTCGCGGCTTGTATTTCACCACGAGCCATCAACCATAATGAGAAGTGGTCTTTTTCGGCATGATATAGAAGCGTTTCTGCAGGGATGGTTTTTAACTGAGCTTCAAATTCTTTTAGTGAATGAGCAATCCCAATTTGAGCCCCCTTTTTATCACGGTAAATAAAATTACCAAAACCAAGATAGTAGGTTATGAAACTTTGAAAATCAAGCAGTAATGTTTCAGAATTTTTATTAATAAATGTTGACTTCAGATCGTATGCTTTTTTTGCATTGGACTGATCTGATGATTGGATAATAATGGGAATATTGCTAATTCTGTTTTTTATATATTTGGTCAATTCAAATCCGGCATTTGAGTTTTCTTCACCATCTTTTGAATAGCTTACATCCGTAATTAAGCAAAGCAGATTGTCCTTAAATTTATTAATAATTTCAATGGCACCTTCATAGGTAGAAACTAAAAGTATTTTTGGCCTTGCCCTCATTCGTAACACTTTAAAAAGCTCATCGGTGCTCACATCATCAATAATTCGTTTGGTTTGCTCCATCACGATTTGATAAAGTAATGGCAGATAACGCGAATAAAATATGGGTGAATCTTCAACAAGTAAAATAATTCGCACCATTCCAATTTGAGTATCGTTTTCAGCATTAATCATATCTTCAACTAATTTGATCATAGAGAAGAAGATTCTGGAATCGCCATTCCAAACAAAGGTGCGATCGATACTGATGGTGTTTTTGGTGATCCGCTCGTAAAATTCGATATCGCTATTGTTGTTTAATAAAACAAAAATGGGAATATAAGGGAATGATTTTTTAATCTGTTTGCTCAAATTAGGAGGAGTCACCCTATCCACCCCAACCATCAAAATAATTAAATCAAAGTGTTTTGAGTTTAATTGTTCAAATGCTTCTTCACTTGACGAAACACCTGTTATTCTGGGAACGGAAGTCAAATTTAATTGATGATATTCGCCCAATACGTGCTCAGAAAATTTTCCTTCTTTTTCAATGCTATAAGCATCATATAAATTAGCTATCAATAGGATCTCTTTTACCTTAAATGGCATTAAATCATGATAGATGTCACGATTGACATTGCTTTTGTTCAGGAACTTCTGCAATAGTTTCCGGCCCGAAATAGGTGATTGAAGAGCGGGTTTTATTTCTTCTGATGGCGCTTTACCAGTTTTAGACAGTAATTGTTTGGCCTTTACACTATTGATATATCCGATTATTAAATTGGAGATATTTATGATCAGGTGCCTTTCTTCTTCCAAAAAGGGGCCTTCATCAAAATCAGGGAATTTTTTTGAATAAAAAACCTCAATATTCCCTTTCTGACCATCTACACTTTCAAAATCTTGAAATTGCACCCATTTTGTTTTTTTAAATCCCGGCGAAGTACATAGTTCGTCCGCGTAAGTTATTCTAACAGATGTGAATTCAGGGTATTGATATGCCCGGGGCAAAATGAGGCATATTTGCTGCAAGGCTTCGTTGATGGGCTTTCCGGCTTTTAAGATCTCGGTAGTTTGATTGATGGCAGCAAGTTCCTTTAGTCGCTCAATATTTTCCTTCTTTAATCTCTGGTATCCATTATTTGATCCTGAAACTGTCATAATTCGTTTGTTTTATACAAAACTAAATGAAAATGTCTTGAAATTTAATTTTACAATGTATTTAATTAGGCATTTCTTCAGAAGATTCTTAATTTCGCATGCGGTTAAACCAGCGTATCAGGTTAGATGTCAAAAATCAGAATATTCATTGTTGACGACCATCAGGTTGTTTGTGACGGGATTAAAGCCTTATTATCTGACGCAGATGATATTGAGGTTCTTGGCACGGCCAGCAATATCGACAATTTAATTTCCAAAACAAAAGAAACAGCTGTTCATATTTGCCTGATTAATATTTATGATCCCACGGATGCCGAGATAGAAAATATCCGGAAAGTAAAAAAAGAACTGCCCAACTTGAACCTACTGATCCTATCGATGAATAAGAGCAAGAGTTTTATTCTAAAAACACTGAAGGCAGGAGCAAGAGGATATTTGACAAAAGATACCAACCGAAGTGAATTGATCGAAGCCATTTATACCATTCGTGGAGGTTATGATTATTATGCAAAATCAATTGCGAATATTGTACTTAATAATTATTTGAAGGAAACAGACGTGGCCCATCAATTAATCGATCAACAGGAAAACAGTTTATCAACCCGGGAAATAGAAGTATTGGAATTGTTCGGACAAAGTCTTACCAACAAAGAAATTGCTGACACTTTGTTTATTAGTGTCCGAACCGTTGAATCGCACAAAAATAATGTGATGAAAAAACTGAATCTGAGAACGACTGTTGACCTTGTCAAATTTGCCATCTCAAACAATATCATCAAGATTTAATCTTAAAATTCCACGATGCTAGTGTCGAGGTTGCCAAATTTTCTCCCCTATTTTAGGGGAGATGCCGAAGGCAGAGGGGTTAATAAATGAAAATTAGATATTCAGGCTGTTGAAATAAAGTTGGCAAAACCTGTTTGTCGTTAGGCAAGTACTCCTTGGCTTGCCACTAGGGTAGTCAACTTTAAAAATCTTCTTCATTTATTCAGTACGTCCAAGACCGTATTTTATTCAAAGAATATTTATGTTGAACACTTCAGTAGTCAGTTCTCCGCTTATGACAGTTACTGGATCAACCTTAAAAATAATGCTATCACCAATATTAACCGTGACATAATAACGTGTAGTCTCTGGCATTGTAAAATCACCATCCAAAGGAACAGATACATCTACTTTGTAGAAATTCCCAATTGAATCAGTGGTTAGTTCAAATGAAAGATTTGAAGTAAGATTTGTAAAAAGAATATTTGCCCCACCAATTCGATTCACCCTATTGGTCGATACATAACCTTCAATTCGGGCATATGGTATTGGTAGATGCTCTAGCGAAAAGTTGAACTCATGGTTTGTATGCTCATAAATATAAATTGCCTGTTCAAATGGTTCTGCAACGGCTGAATATATTTCAAGTTTATATTTTGAGTGATCTGTGGCAGCTTCCTTAAGCTGATTATTTGCTAAATTTTGGGTAGAAGAAAAGGCTTGACCTTTATTACTGTTTGTTCCTAGATGATTTGATACGTGGCTGATTTTACCTGAAATTATCCCGGATAACGTCTCTACATAACAAATATAAATTCCGGTTTTTACAGATGCTCCTTTCCAATACCCTTCAACAGAATTGTTAAGAGGGTTAAAAATGAATTTTATTTTTTCGATCAACTTACCATTCATATCAATGATATTGCCTTGTTTCGAAATGTCAAGTTTTGTGTGTATAACAATACCGTGATCAGATCCGGTTCCATTATTTGAGATGTAAACCTGGGATTTTGCATTTTGATCGATCAGGAAAGCATCAATGCCAACATAATTGTTAACGATGGGCAAACTATCAATTAAAAGTTCGCCATTATGATTAGTGAATCCTTCATGAATAAGTTTTGAGGTTTGATTTATACTATCCAATAAATTAAATTTAATCTCCGCATTTTGTAATGGAAACCCCTGAATATGTGCCCGGGTAATTATTTGTCCCGAGTAAAGTGTATCGGGAGAACTGGCACTTTTAATAGAGTAGATTTCATCAGGAATCATAGTTCCATTAAGCATTGCCAATGAGCAAAATAATAATAAGTAGAATAACATTAAAGTTGTTGGTTTTTCATTCTGATTCATGGCATTTTTAATTTTTCGAATGCAATATTTGATTTCTACGCCAAAAAACCGTTAATGTTCACATCCATAGTTGCCAAGCTAAAAAAATGTCCTGAAAACTGCCATAACATTGCAAAACTGCCTTTGCGTGTTTTACTGATTTTGATACGTGAACTACCGAAATTAGTCCTCAAAATGTAAATCATGGGCTAAATTTTTTTAATATTGACCTGTGAAAAAATTAACATCACTTATAAATTTAAAAAATTAAAATTATGGCATTAGAACAAAAGGTTAATGATTTTATGGCAAAAGTAATTGCTAAAAATCCAGGTGAATCTGAATTCCACCAAGCCGTTCACGAAGTAGTTGAGTCTTTGATTCCTT
>PHDM01000110.1 GCA_002840985.1 Bacteroidetes bacterium HGW-Bacteroidetes-17 | reverse complement strand
TTTCGCCTTGTGCTGCTTTTTGATTTGGAGGATTTGTTCCTTCAAAATGATAAATAAAACTGGCTACTTGCTGGATTTGAACAGGTGTTAATTGATCTTTCCATGAGATCATTCCCATTGACGGGTTTCCAATTTTAATGATTTTAAAGATATCCCCAATGCTCCCACCATGTATCCAATATTCGTCTGTTAGATTTGGGCCAACCAAACCTTCACCATTAGAGAGATGGCACACCAAACATAGTTTGTCGTAAATGGCTTTCCCTTCTGCTAAACCAGCTTCATCGGTCAGCACTGCTACGTTGGTTTCATCGAGTACCTTAGTTCTCTGGCTATCCATGATTCTGGCGGCTTCACTCATTTCGTTTTCATATTCTTCCGCCTGTGAAATACCAGTGTACATCACCTCGTAACGAACATAGTAAATGGCCGCAAATACGATGGTTAGATAAAAAAGCCAAAGCCACCATTTCGGCATTGGGTTGTTCAACTCCTGGATGCCATCATAATCGTGACCTGATAAAAGTTCATCACCGGTCAGTTCATCTTTTTCGAGTTCGTGTTCATTATTGGTTTTCATCTGTTAAAATTTTAGATAAAAGATTCAAGTATCAACCTGCCTGCCGCAGGCAGGGACTCAAGATAAATTTACATTGAAAAGGTTATCAATTTCGAATCCTGTTCATGCTGCTATATTTGATCGAATATATTTTGTCACTATAAATCATTCTAATTAAACTATTAATAATTTGGATTTTCATCCTTAATTAGTCCATCATCAAAGGGAATTTGTTTCATATCCTGAATATTTTTTTTGCTGATTTTCATTGCCCAAATAGTAATGGCAATAAACATACTTAAGAAAATGATCAAGGTGATAATCGGATAAATTGCAATTCCATCAATTGATTGTAAATAATGACTTACGATTTTCATAATTTTTATTTTTTACTGATATCGGCTCCTAAACGATGAAGGTAAGCGATTAAAGCAACTATTTCTTTGTTGTTTTGAGTTTCAACTCCACCGTTTCTCAGGTTTTCAACAATCAGATCGGCTTGTTTTAACAGATCGTCTTTTGCAATGTCGACAAATCCTTCTGGATATGGTACCCCAAGTTTTTGCATGACTCTTATCTTTTTATCGATGCTCGATAAATCCAAATCATTTGTCAGGAGCCATGGATATGCAGGCATGATCGATTGTGGGCTTACAAGTCTGGGATCTTTCATATGATTATAATGCCAGGATGCAGGTTTATACATTTTACCGGTAACCACACCTTCGCGTGACAAATCTGGCCCTGTTCGTTTTGAACCCCATTGAAACGGATGATCATAAACAAATTCTCCTGCTTTCGAATATTCGCCATAACGTTCTGTTTCCGACCTAAAAGGTCGAACCATCTGTGAATGGCAGGTATAACAACCTTCACGAATATAAATATCACGACCTTCTAATTCAAGCGGTGTATAAGGTTTTACACTCGAAATGGTTGGGATATTCGACTTGATTAGATAAGTTGGCACCACTTCAATCACACCACCAATCAGAATTGCCAATAAAGCCAGAAGCATAAATTGTATTGGCCTTCTTTCCAACCATCGGTGAAAACCTTCACCCTGTTGACGTTTCAGTCCTATCTTTTCTCGAGCCGGAGCTTCAGCAGCTTCTTCTTTAACAAAATTCCCCGATTTTACGGTTCTAAATATATTATATACAAAAAGTAAAGCCCCTGTAATATATAAGGTACCTCCCAAAATTCGGGCATGGTACATAGGTATAATTTGGGTTACCGTTTCAAGGAAATTTGGATACTTCAGGAACCCATCAGCTGTAAATTCTTTCCACATTAAGGCTTGTGTTACCGCGCCCCAATAAAGTGGAATGGCATAAAATAAAATCCCCAATGTGCCAAGCCAAAAGTGAGTATTGGCCAATTTTTTCGAATAAAGTTTCGTGTCGAAAATGCGTGGGATCAGCCAGTAAATAATCCCGAAAGTCATAAATCCATTCCAGCCTAAAGCTCCGATGTGGACGTGTGCAATGGTCCAATCGGTAAAGTGTGTGATTGCGTTTACAGATTTTAACGACATCATGGGCCCTTCGAAAGTTGATAATCCGTAAGCTGTTACGGCAACTACCAAAAATTTCAATATAGGATCTTCACGAACTCGATCCCAGGCACCACGTAATGTAAGCAATCCATTGAGCATTCCGCCCCACGAAGGAGCGATCAACATGATTGAGAAAATTACCCCAAGCGCTTGCGTCCAATCCGGCAAGGATGAATATAAAAGGTGATGTGGCCCGGCCCAGATGTATAAGAAAATCAAGGCCCAGAAATGGATAATTGAAAGTTTATACGAGTATATGGGGCGATTTGCAGCCTTTGGTAAAAAGTAATACATCAACCCCAAATATGGGGTTGTCAGGAAAAACGCAACTGCATTATGTCCGTACCACCATTGTACGAGCGCATCCTGAACCCCGGCATACAATGAATAACTCTTCCAAAAAGTAACAGGAATTGCAAAAGAGTTAACAATATGCAGGATCGCCACTGTAACAAAAGTGGCGATGTAAAACCAAATGGCAACATAAATATGTCCCGTCCTTCTTTTAATGATGGTGCCCATCATGTTCCAACCAAAAACAACCCAGATAATGGCGATGGCTATATCCAAGGGCCATTCCAATTCAGCATATTCCTTGCTTGTTGTGAATCCTAAAACCAATGTAGTTGCAGCAGCCACGATAATAAGCTGCCATCCCCAGAAGTGAATATAGCTGAGCATATCACTAAACATCCGCGCTTTGGTAAGGCGCTGAAGGGAATAATAAATCCCCATAAAAATTCCATTGCCTACAAATGCAAATATTACCGCGTTGGTATGCACGGGTCTGATCCTTCCGAAAGTAGTGTAAGCAAGATCAAATGAAAGGGCAGGCCAAACTAATTGCAAGGCTGCCAGTAATCCTACAAGCATTCCTATAATGCCCCAAAAGATGGTGGCATAAGCAAAATACTTTACAATTCGGTTATCGTAATAGAATTTTTCAATTTCCATGTTCTGAATTTTTAGTTTTATGATCGGGTGTTTCTCTTTTTTCTTGCTCTGGTTCTTCTTGTTTTTTAGGCTTGTCGTCAAATAAAATTCGAATGGATGGGGTATAATCATCTTCGTATTGGCCACTTTTAACCGACCAAATAAAGGCGATTAAAAATCCTGTCGCTACAAACAAACTGAACCCAATTAATACGAATAATGCACTCATCTTGTTTAAACAAAAATATCAAGCTTTTCAGAGATATCAAAAAAGTAATCAGGTAAATGTTTACCAAAAAAGCAATTTAGAGTTATTCTATATAAAAGTCGTTTGGGAGTGATTGGAGTAGTGCACTTAATTGCTTTTTTAAATCTCACAATTATAAAGATAAGCAATAATTAAATCAAGCCATAAATTTCATTAGATAATTCAGCTTAATTGAAGTATACAAAATCTTAGTAGGATAAAATTTTTCTTGATCGTGCAAGGGTTCTTATACTCAGTGTAATGAAAGCAACTACAGTCACAGAGCTAAGAGGCATTAAGATGGCAGAAAGAATAGGAGTCAATAAACCGTCGGCTGCAAAGGAAATCCCAAAAATATTGTACAGAAAGGAAATTAAAAAACTCCATTTTATTACATTCATCGCAGTTTTTGAAAATGCAATAAATTTGAACAATTCAGAAAACTTATTTGATTCCAGAATGGCATCACAAGCGGGGGAGAAGTGATAAATATTATCGGCAATAGAAATGCCCACATGACTTTCATTTAATGCACCGGCATCGTTTAATCCATCCCCGATCATTAAAATATGATTGCCTTGCAATTTGAGATTCTTGATATAATTGAGTTTATCAAGTGGCGATTGATCAAAATGCATGTTGTTTTCGTCTTCAAAAAGATGTAGCAGTTTTTCTTTTTCTGCATCGTTATCGCCCGAAAGAAGGTGCAATTGATGATTGGGTTTTAGTTGGCGGATTACTTCATCCAATCCATCCCTGTATTTATTATTTATTTGAAAGAATCCTTTTTGGATTCCATCGATTGAAACATAAACCCGACTTGAATAAGTAGATTGATTTTTAGTTTTTCCGGTCACAAATTTTTCCGAACCAATCTTAATTTCGTGTTGATTAATTATGGAACTGATTCCTTCGGAAGGAATTTCATCAAAACTTGTAATTTCTTCTAAAAGCGGATGGTCAAGACTTTTGTAAATAGCTAGACTCATTGGGTGCGAGGATTGTCGAACGGCAGATTTAACAAGGGAATATTCGCTATCCTTAAGCTCTAACTGATCAGCATTAACCATAAATTCATCATTCCGTGTTAAAGTTCCGGTCTTATCAAAAACGATGGTGTCGATACGCGTTAGTTGTTCAACAATATCCGTTTTTTTGAGATAGAAACCTGCACGACCTAAAATCCGCATGGTACTTCCGAAAGCAAAAGGAAGCGTGAGCGCCAATGCACAAGGACATGCCACGATCAATACGGAAGTAAAAGCGTTCATTGCAATATTTTGATCGATGATGAGCCAGTAAATTCCACTCATGAGGGCGATCAAAATGATGGACAGTGTGAAGTAACGACTGACATGATCAATGATAGAATTTAGTTTAGATCCTTCTTTTTCTGCACCGATTTCCTGATTCCACAATTCAGTCAGGTAGCTTTGCGATATTTCTTTTTCAACCATTAATTCAATGGCTTCTCCGACTTGTCGTCCGCCTGCATAAATCAAACTTTTTAAACTTTTCGAAACTGGGCTTGATTCTCCGCTCACAAAGCTGTAATCAATATTGGCTTTGCCTTTCAGTAAAATGGAATCGGCCGGAATGATTTCACGGTTTCGGACGATCAGTCGTTGTCCGATTTTGAGTTCTTTTAACGGAACGGCTCTCTCCTGTTCATTCTCATCAATAACGGTAACGGCAACCGGAAAATATGATTTATAATTTCTTTCAAATGATAAAGCCTGATAAGTTTTGTTCTGATACCATTTCCCGATCAGCAGAAAAAACACCAGGCCCGAAAGAGAGTCCAGATAGCCGACATCAAGTTGGAATATTATTTCATAAGCACTGCGCAGAAATAAAACAGAAATTCCCAATGCGATAGGAATATCAATATTGATAATTTTCTTTTTAAGACTTTTAAAAGAGGATACATAATAATCGGTGGCAGCATAAAATACCACCGGCAAAGAAAGAATGAGCATTAACCAGGCGAATGAATTACGATATGATTGCTCAAGCGTATTGTTAAAATTTACGTACTCCGGAAAACTGAGCAACATGATATTCCCGAAAGCAAAACCGGCAACACCAAGTTTATAGTATATTTTCCTGTCTGCAGATTTTTCATTTTTTTTCTGAAGATCATTCAGTGTAATTCTGGGCTCATAATTTATCGAAGCCATTAATTCGACAAGTTGACGAAGGCTCATTACCGTGTCACGAAATGTAATTCGGGCTTCTTTCTTGACAAAGTTGACCGAAGATAAGATCACTCCGGCATTCAAGCGATTTAGGTTTTCGAGTAACCAGATACAGGAACTGCAATGAATTGAGGGGATGAAAAAAGTGACTTTACTTACTCCCGAATCCGAGAAATCAAGCAATTCGTTTTTGATGTCGTCAAGATCGAGGTAAGCAAATTTATTGCCCAGTTCAGGATCTACATTTTTGGTTCCTGGTTTATCTTCGATCGCATAATACTCACATGCATCGCCATCCTTCAGGATTTCATACACTGATTTACACCCATTACAACAAAATGGTTTATCCTCGTATATGATGGGATGCGATCCGCAATCATCTCCGCAATGAAAACATTTAAGGTCGGTGTTTTTATTCAATTCGAAGCAAGATTTGAGTTAAACCCAAAGTTAATTAATAATTCTGGGTTTAACCTTTAATGCCTGCTCGATTTATAAATGAAAAAATTAATCTAATCAAACAATTCCTCGTGCCTTGCCACGAGGTTTTTTAATACTCTCCCCTGAAAATCAGGGGAGATGTCAGTCGAATGTCTGACAGAGGGGTGAAATAATGAAAATTCAGTTTTCAGCTTTTTGCTGAAATAAAGTTGGCAAAACCTGGCGCAGTCAAGTGACCCTTGGCTCTGCCACGGGGATAGTCAACTTTAAGAATTTTCTTTATTGGTATTATCGGAAGATTTAAAAATTCCTGAGTACAAGTTTAATGAGCAGCTTTCTCCACGGCCCTCCATACCCTAAAGACGTTTTTGGAACAGATCTTCTCAATATCTTCTTCGCTATATCCTCTTTTAAGTAATTCTAAAATAAGGTTGGGATAATCAGATGCATCTTTAAGCCCAACCGGTAAAGAATTGCCAACACCATCAAAATCGGAACCCAAACCTACATGATCTATTCCGGCAATGCTTACAACATGATCAATATGATCTGCTACTTTTGTAACAGTACTGAATTTGAAGTTTTCTTCCCTATATTTATTGGCATATTCACGAGCAACTGAATCACGTCGTTCGAGGTGATGCTCTTCTATCCAATCACCAACATGTTTATCAATTTCTTTGTTTTTGTCGATGGATGATTGATCTAGAAAGGTTGAGCCAAAATTAATTTGTATCACCCCTCCTTTATCAGCCAAAATTTTAATCATTTCATCCGACATGTTTCTTTCAAAACCCGGAGTAAAATGACGACAACTTGAGTGCGAAGCGATTACTGGAGTTTGGCTGATTCGCATCACCTGGTAAAATGTACTATCAGAGATATGGGCCACATCTATCATGATGCCGACATGGTTCATTTCTTTCACAACTTCAACCCCAAAAGGACTCAAGCCGTTCCAGGTTCGGGTTGTATCATAGGATGAATCGCAAATTTCATTGTCTTTACCATGGGTTAAAGTAATATACCGGATTCCACGCTCCTGAAAATATTTAACATTGGCAATATCAGTACCTATCGGCGCTCCATTTTCCATTCCCATGGGTAATGAAACGAGCCCTTTTTTGAAGTTCGCGATGGCTTCATCAGGTGTATGTGCCAAGGCAAATTTATCGGGATGATTCATCGCAAGGTTTTCGACCATATCAATTAACGTATCGGCTAATTCTTTGGCTCCACCGGTTTGTTGAAATGAGGCAGGGATATAAATTGACATAAAAGGAGCATCAAGCCCTCCTTCCTTAGCCCGAACATAATCAAAATTACCATTTTCTGTTCTGACAGAGATATCTTCCATATGTTCTCGCAACCGGTATGGTAAGTCTATATGTCCGTCTGTTATCAGAAACTTATGAGCCAGCTCATTTGCTTTTGCTTCCAGTTTTTCTGTATCTGAAGCTTTATTTGATTTAGTGGCGCAACCACCTACGATTAAGCTTATAATAAATACAATACTAACTAATCGTTTCACAGTCTGAATTTTAGTATTTTAATATGAGTCAGTAAAATATCGTGCTATAACGAAGTTTTAAGTTTAGCTACAACGGCAACTTCCAATCCCTTTTCCCTGGTCTTCCGGTGCGTTTCCACATGTAGGACAACTATCGTTTTCGGTATGTGCGTGTTCATGTTCATGAGTTCCACAACCACATCCACTTCCTGAACTATTCTTCTTTTCACCACTTCCACATCCACAACTGCTTCCGCAGCCACAGCTATGATTTAGTGAATCCAATTCCTCCTGATTAGCTTCCCTTACATCAATTACTTCACCTTTAAAATGGAGTACTTTACCTGCTAAAGGATGATTAAAATCCATGATAATATTTTCTGCATTGGTATCGATAACAACTCCAACATGTCTGTTACCGTGATTGTCGGCCATTGGAATTTCGTTACCAATCACGAGCACACTTTCGTCAATTACACCATTCACTTCAAAAGTATCTTTTGGAATGTCGATTACCGCATAAACATCACGTGGTCCATATGCCTGCTCAGGCTCCAACTTAAAGTCAAATGATTCGCCGGCATTTAACCCCATCATTGCATTTTCGAATCCTTCGAGCAATACACCCGCTCCAAAAATAAAAGCGCGTGGATGTTCACTTCTGATGAGTTCAATAATTTTTCGGCCACCATCAGTGGTCATGGTATATGCTAGTACAGCTACTTTGTTTTCAGCTATTTTCATTATTTCAGGTTTAATATTCTTTATTTCGAGTGATAAATCCGTTACAAAAATAGTATAAAATTTACACTATTGTAATTTAGACCTAATAAAAATAAAATTAATCATCAAAAAAAAATCCGAAGCCTGAATTAGGTTTCGGATTTTTTATGATTTTTATTAATTTACCCCTCTGTCAGCCATTCGACTGACATCCCTGCCTGCGGCAAGGCAGGGCCCTTATTCAGGGGAGACTACATGGAATTATTATTTAAAGTTATTCAGATTTTATTTTAATGTTTTGTTTATTTTCCTTGACATAGGCCCAAATTGAAACAGCAAATATAACTGCAACGGTATAATAAACAAATACGGGAACCGGAACGGGATCTCCTTTAGCATAAGAATGCATCCCTGACAAGTAATAATTTACACCGAAATAGGTCATAAGTACGGAACTAAAACTAATCAGTGCCCCAAAATTAAAAGCATAAGTTCCTTTTAACCCGGGAGTTAAACGCATATGTACTATAAATGCATAAACCACTACAGTCACCAAGGCCCAGGTTTCTTTTGGATCCCAGCCCCAATATCTTCCCCACGATTCGTTTGCCCATACAGCACCAAGAAAAGTTCCAATGGTAAGTAAGAATCCTCCGATGATCAGGTTCATTTCATTGATATTGGTCAGTTCTTTGATGGTGGCATTGATCCGGTCTTTGTTTCTTGGATTTTTAAGAATCATCATCACAAGATTTAAAAATCCGAGTAAAGCTCCAATGGCTAAGAAACTATAACTTGCCGTAATTACAGCCACATGTATTACCAACCAGTATGATTTCAGAACAGGAACCAGATTTGTAATTTCCGGATCCATCCAGCTCATATTTGCAACCATTAAAGTTAAGGAAGCTAGAATAGCTGTCGTTGCGACCGTAATTTTAGATTTCTTAATAAAAAGTAATCCGGATAAAACGGTAGCCCAAGCAATATAAATCATGGATTCGTAACCATTGCTCCATGGAGCATGTCCTGAAATATACCACCTGACACCTAATCCAATGGTTTGAAAAGCAAATCCGATGATAATTAAGATGATCCCAATTTTAATTATTTTTTCAAATTTATATTTGGGATTCATTACACCCGCAAATAATAGGATGAGCATGATAAAGCCAACCAAACTGTAAAATGGGAACAGGCGTTTAAAAATATTCAAATTGTTATAAGTAACCTCTATGTTGGTTTTGGTTTTTGAAGGCAGGATCTGACTTCCGAATTTTTCCTGAAAAGTTTTTATATAAGTTAAACTTTGCGAAGCTTCATTCCAGTTTCCCGATTGAATTCCCTTCAGAATGGCACCATAATACATTGGCAGCACATTTTTCACAAAAGCCCTATCTTCCGGTGCAAATTTTAGCGAATCGCCAACAGCATACCATCCGTTATTTTTGTCATCTTTTAGTGGGAAAATATTCATGAAATCACCTGAATAAACCATATAACAGATGTTCACCCTTTCATCAACCTTGATAATTTCCTTATCAAACCCTGTTCTGCCGGCCGGTTTCTTTTTATAGGCTGCATCAACATAGCCCGAAAGTTTATAAGATCCTCCTTTATTATAATCGATGAAATCATTAAATGAAGCGAGACTTCCTCTAACACCTAACATTCTCTTCAGTTCACTATCTGAAACTTTGATCATCGGTACTGATTGCCAACTGCCAGGATCGGCAAGCATTCCTAAAAATACCTGATCTGAACTCAATCCCATGAACGTTCCTTTTTTAGTGACTTTCCTGACTATTTCAGAAGAAAGGGTATTAATTGGTTCGATCCTCCCTTTTTGATCCAAAACCATGAGTTGCCCAAAATCTTTGGCATGAGATGCATCGATGTAGTTAGTCGGATCGATGTTCAAGTATTGAGCCTGAACATTATTCGTATTCAGAATACCTACAGTAATCAGCAGTAAAACGATTCCGGTATTTTTAGTATTTGCTGATAACCTCATCAGGTGCCTGAATCTGCTATCTTTATGGAAAAAATTCAAAATCATCCCTAACGCCATGATGAAGTACCCAATATAAGTCACAAATGTTCCCCAACGATCATGGTTCACCGATAAAATTGTACCCTTCTCATCCTGATCATAAGATGATTGGAAAAAGCGATAACCATCATAATTTAGTACATTATTCATAAAAATCCTTCGTGGTTCTTCAATATTATTTCTCTTATCAATCAATGTCACTTCACTTGCAAATGAAGATGGGCTCATCGAGCCGGGATAACGATCCAATTGAAAATCCCGCAGGTAGAGTGAAAACGGAACATTAATAATTTTTGAACCATAACTCATCGTGAATTCGATCCCATCGATTTTAACAGAATTTGCTTCTCCCATTGCTCCCTGACCACCAAAAACAGTGACTTGTTCATTTTTATCATGATACGAAATATTAAAAATAACCGCATCATTATAATTCGCATCCTTGCTAGCCGGTCCGGCAACCAACCTGGTACTGGCACGATCATAAATTTTTTGAATGACTAAACTAGTTCCACCAAACGAATATAATTTCATCGGTTCAAACGGCTGCATCGTATTTGCCTCCAAAACTATTTTTGATTGATTGGTCATTTCTGTATAACTAGCCTCAAAAGGTGAAATGAAAAAATATCCATCTGCATTCTGAACGATTTGAACATGGGTTGGATTAATATTTCCGGTTTCGAAGGAAAAATATACAGTTCCAATAAGAACAGATTCACCTTTTCTGATAAATCTTGCTTCTTGACCATTTCTGCCCATGGTAACAACCGAAATAATTGGCTTTCCGGTTGGATCCTCAACAATGGTTTCTGCAGCATTCGGAACAAATCTTACCAATGAGATATGGCTGCTTTCATTATTAAAATGAAGTGTTTTATCATAACCACTGTTTTTGTAAGGATTAAATAATTTCTTGTCGCTGTAGTTATATCGATTTACCCCATTATTTACGGATACTTGAATATAGGATTGTTGCGAAATAATTTGATTTGAAGCTTCACCTTCACGAATTCTCATATTCCCTTCTTCCCCAATATACCGGGTAATGGCCGATCCGATGAGAATAATGATAAATGAAATATGAAAAATTAAAACGGTGTGTTTTTTTCGTTGATAGAGTTTGTATTTAAAGATGCTGCCAAACATACTGATTGATAATAGGAGCAGTAATCCTTCAAACCAATGCGAATCATAAACAATGATACGAGCTGCCAATGTTCCCAAATCGTTTTCCACAAATGTTGCTGCTCCGATGACTCCGGCAAAAACCAACATTAGGGTGCCTGCAAATTGCATTGAGAACAGAAAGTCAAAAAATTTTCTCATGAGTATTGATAGTTTAAGTAGAATTTAGTAAATGGCAAAAATAGTAAAATTTAGATCAAGCTTCGGATGATAAAAATCATCTTTTAGGTGAAGATATAACAGTAATTTCAAGAATGATGCTCAAGCGATTCTTCTAAATATGGATGATTCTTGGCTACCAATGGATGTTTTATAAGCGAATGTGCTAAAACCAATCCAAATATTCCACTGAAGCCTAAGAAACTACCGATTTCGATAAACCCAATATGTAAGTGGTGAAGGGTACCAACAGTAACCTGCATGTAAACATCCACCCATTGACCAAGCATTAAAACAATTGCAATAACCAAAACTGCATTTTTATTGGCCGTAACTTTGTTCGACATTAAAGCTAAAAATGGGAATAACCAGTTAACGATCAGTTCAGTATAAAATAAAGGTTTGAATTCACCCATTGTTCGGGG
>PHDM01000109.1 GCA_002840985.1 Bacteroidetes bacterium HGW-Bacteroidetes-17 | reverse complement strand
AACGCGTTGCTTGTTGGTAAAAGATGGGACATGGTATTCAACATTGCTGAAGGGCTTTATGGCGAAGGACGCGAATCCTTGGTCCCTGCCTTGCTTGATGCTCATAAAATTCCTTATGTTTTTTCAGGACCTGTTACTTTAGGGGTTTCATTAAATAAAGCTTTTGCTAAACAAATTGTTCGCGATAGTGGCGTAAATACACCCTTATTCCATGTTGTAACAAAAGTGCCAGACATCAAGGATATAAATTTGGAGTTTCCACTTTTTGCTAAACCTGTTTCAGAAGGAACAGGTAAAGGTATAGATTCAAAATCAGTGATTAATTCAAAAACAGAATTGGAAAAAGTTTGTACTCATTTGCTTCAAACCTTTAACCAGCCGGTTTTGGTAGAGGAATACCTGCCGGGAAGAGAATTTACGGTTGGGGTGCTTGGTTGTGGTGAAGATGCTTATGTACCGGGAGCAATGGAAATTGTGTATCGGGAAAATATACAAGAGGTATATTCATACGATACTAAAGAAAATTATGAAGATCTTGTTGATTATATTGCAGTTGAAGGAGAAATGCTTGAGCAATGCAAATTGGTGGCTCTTGCGGCATGGAGATCGTTGAATTGTTTGGATGGTGGAAGGGTTGATGTCAAGATCGATCGTTTTGGTAAGGTGAGTTTTATCGAAGTAAATCCTTTAGCAGGGCTTAATCCTGTAACCTCCGATTTGCCCATTCTCTGTCGCCTGAATGGAATTTCATATCAGGAAGTAATAGATGAAATATTAAATTCGGCCATAGAAAGAAATTTTCATAAATGAAACGAGCCATGAGAGATAATCTCACACATGCGAATCGTTATTAATGGCGAGTTCCATCTGGCAAATAAAAGCAAATTATAAACAGATGAAAAAGAAAATTGTAATAGTTCATAATAAGGTTTTAACCTGCAACCCTGATGAAGTGGACGTCATCAGTCAAAGGAATTTGGTTAAAAGAGCGTGTGAAAATCTGAATTGTGAAGTTACATGCCTCACAGTCGGTAATGATCTGATGGAGGATTTGTTAAAAGTGAAGGATGAAGATGCTGATGTGGTTTTTAATTTGGTAGAAGCAACCTGGGGAAAAGGAGAGCTTATTTATTTTGCACCAGCCATCTTAAATTCATTTAAAATCCCTTATACAGGTGTTCCGTTGGATGCACTATTTGTTACAACCAATAAAGTTTTGGCAAAAAAAATAATGCGCTTTAATCAGTTGCCAACTGCTAATTTTTTTACTATCAATGAGTGTGATAAATTAAATCCGGAAAAAACATATATCGCAAAACCTATATGGGAAGAGGCGTCTGTTGGTATTTCCGAAGATTATATATTTAAAGTTGCTGAAAAAGGAAAATTTGAAAAGGTCAAAAAACTTCCGGATTCTCATTATTTTATTGAAGAATTCATTGAAGGACGGGAATTCAATGTAAGTATTTTAGCAAGTAAAACCGGAGCCGAGGTTTTACCTCCTGCCGAAATAGTTTTTGATAAATTCTTTAATGACAAACACAAAATAGTTGGTTATAAAGCCAAGTGGGATGAAAATAGTGAAGAATACAAACAAACAAACCGGACTTTTGGAACTTTGGAAAACAATCCAAAGCTCAAGGTTCAACTCATTGAAATTTGCCAAAAATCATGGACGGCTTTTAACTTAAAAGGTTATGCCCGGGTGGATTTCAGGGTGGATGATAACGAAAATATATTTATACTCGAAATAAATGGAAATCCTTGCATTGCTCCCGATAGCGGTTTTGTGGCTGCTAATGACTATGCAGGTTATACAATTGAAATGATGATCAGCAGGATTTTACACGATTTAAACTAAAACTATGGAATTTAGAAGGGAATTGAAAGAAAGCGATATTAACGATTTGCGCGGAATATTAGTATCTACAGGTTTTTTTTATGATTTTGAAGTAGAAGTTGCACTGGAACTGGCACAAGAAAATTTAACCAAAGGTGAAGAAAAAAGTGGATATATTTTTATCATTGTAGAGCATGACGATAGGGTGCTTGCCTACGCTTGTTACGGGAAGAATACCTGTACATTTCATAGTTACGATTTATACTGGATGGTCGTGCACCAGGATGAAAAAGGAAAAGGAATTGGAAAAATGATGCTTAAAATGGTTGACGAGGATGTAGCCCGATTAGGGGGCAAAAATATCTGGATTGAAACATCCTCACGACAACTTTATGAGCCAACGAGGGCCTTTTATGAAAAAACTGCCTGTGAAAAAGTTGCTGAATTACCCGATTATTATGGAGTAAACGATAGTAAAGTCGTATATCTTAGGAAAGTGTGAATTCTCAAATTGGCCTGATGCTATTCAAAGTTTATTCGTGAGACTCAAATTTCAGGAGTAAGCGAACTGAAATTAGCAAGACGAACAATCCCGACGAAGTCGGAGGGTAATACCTCGCAACTCTACTGCGGAATTAGTTTCTCCCGAATTCTCGGGACTTTGGGGTTTCATACCCGTGATTTTTCTATTTATTTAAGCCTTAATATCCGTATACCTTCCTGTCATTCAGTGGCATAACGGGCCGATAATTATTATTTAGTATTTTCGAGAATTTATCAATCTGTGTTTTAGATGCCTGAAGTGGGGTTTTTAAAACATACCAGCTCACAATTTCCGAACATGGTGGGGTGGTCAGAGAACCGGAATAATAATAATAACCTAAATCGGCAGGATAGAGCTTACTCAAATCAATGGTCTTATCAGAAGTGAATTCCCCTTTGCTTTCCGGAAAATTATTTAAATAATCAGTTAAGAGAGGATTTTCTTCACCTTCTTCATACATGATTCCAAGCACCGCGTAATCGGTATCCGAATGCCTGTGAACAAAATGAACCTCGATAGGGTAATGATAACCATCAACGGTATGTTCACTCATGGCATGGAAATGAAATTGCTTTAACTCATATTCTTTATTTCCAAGGAGCAGGGTGTTATCTCCCGAAGTGTTAAATTGAACCGTATGTCCATTGTTAATAATATCAGTTTTAGATGACTTGTAAATAATATTAAGTGGACTTAAGCTATCTGATTTTTCAATCGTATTTGTTACGAAATTAATCGGCGATTGAGCTACTCCACCACAGGCTGTATAACCATCGCACAGGTTTTTCCAATTTTCCGGACCACTTTCTCCCGTAGCATGCGACCAATGGACTTCATTGCAATCTGATTTACTTTCAGCACTTGTTTGGTGTGTTTCTGGATCTGTGCTTTTTTCTGTTTTGACTGAATAATTACACGAGAATAAAATCGCAGTAAATGCAATCGATAAGAAGCTATAGTTAAATATCTTTTTCATTTTTTTGAGATTGGATTAACATTTAAAGAATGAAAATATAACAAAATTTAAGATATGCAAAGTATTAATTTGCATACTGTGATATTCAGCTACTTCAGTTTGATATACTTTCTGAGGTTTGAATTTAGTATCTGATCTAATTCTGCTTCTTTTTCTACACTTGTTTCGGTGAATAGAAAACCAAAAATCGGATATCCATTCATATTCACTTTTCTTAAATCCAAAGGCTTATCAAAATCATTCAATAAAAGATCGTAATTAAAGAATTCAATTGCATCCGCACTATATCCTGTTATATTATCCAGAACCACAATACTATACTTTTTGCCTTTTCTTGTTTTAAAGATGGAATTCCAATCAGGCTTTTTACCTTTCAAAAAGTACTCGTACGAATTAAATCCATAGGCAAACCAGGAAAGATCTCCCGTTGTGCACCATCCTCCAAATCGCAATGGATTTACTTCAATGGGATTGATATTTCCATCATTGTCAATCCTAATTTCAATATGTGCTGGAAAATTTTTTACATTGGTTTTCGCACTGATAAGTTTCAAGAATTCTTCAAATTTACTTTTTAAAGATTCGATTATTTCTTTTGATGAGCTGTAAATCCGATCGCTTAAATCATCTTTTGATGAAAAAATATGATGAAAAATATTGAGTATAACCGGCTCGCCATGATGATCAAAGTAACAATCAATGGCATATTCTTCGCCGTCAATTATTTCTTCGATGATAAATTCGGAAACATCCACAACTTCTTTCGGATAAGAGCCTTTGATTGATTCAATATCCAATTCAATTTTATCTATGGTTTGAGTCCATTCATCCGGTGATTCAACTTTATAAACCCCAAGGCTAAAAAATCCAACCGCCGGTTTAATGATGAAAGGAAATTTAATGTCATCAATTTTGAATTGCTTAAGTTCTTCAAATTTTATTCCTTTAAAGAAGTAGTTTGGGTAAAGGTCTTTGAACAACTCTCTAAACTTAATTTTGTTTTTAAAAAGATTAATTTGATTCGGAAGATTTGTAAATCCAAGATTCTTTTCAATCCAGCCAATTGCATTTTCTGAGATGGAAAGCAATAAACTTTTTGCATCAGATTTAAAGTTGTTAATTGCATCCTCTTCTGAAATCCAGTTTAGGGAATTGTCCTTAACCATTTCTCTGGCTGCCGAGGTCGAAATAATTTCAATATTATTTTCTTTAATTGTTTTTATCAGAAAATCTGAAATATAGGGTTGATCGATTAAAATCATTATTATCCTGCATTAGTATATAAAACTTAATTTTTGTTGAAAATTTATAAATTATAAGGGAAAGCAAAGGTAACCCTAATTTTCAAAAAATGGATTGATCCGATTTATAATTCAAATTCAGCATGGTTAATATTTTTTGCTTTTTATTTTATAGATAACTGATTAAGTAGTTGTTATTCTTATCCCTTCTTGTTTTTGGCTAATTTGAAACTGCTGAGTTTGCTGCATAAAATCGTCAAATGAATTTAAATATACGACAAATGACGTATTGAAATAGCCTCCGTATTTTATGACTTTTGAATATGTATAAACCAAAACTCTTTAACTATGAAAACACTAAGCTTAAAAACTATTTACACATTACTTATATGTACAGTTATTTTCTTTGGATGTTCTAAAGATAATAATGGGGATTCCTCCGGCAGCGGAGATGAATTTTTGACGGCTAAGGTAGAAGGCACGGCATTCAATTCAAACAGTTTAACCGTTGCCGCTTCCTTAAATGGAAATATATTACTGATTCAGGGATCTGAAAATGATGGAAAAGCCATTCGTCTAAATATTGTTAATTATACAGGACCGGGTACTTTCACTACTGGTGATAATTTGTCCAATGTTAACAGTGCAAATTATATCACCGTAACTCCCGTTGCCTCATGGTCATCAAGCTTTAATCTAGGTTCGGGAACAATTAAAATTACATCCGAGGCTGATGGAGCCGTGGAAGGCACATTCACATTCACCGGTTATAATGCCCAGGATAATACGAATAAAAATGTCACTGAAGGTAAATTTAAAGCAATACTTCAATAAAATATGATTAACTATGAAAACGAATTATTTGAAAATAGAAATAGTGTTGATAGTCATGCTGTTTTTCACTGCTACATCTGGGATGGCCCAAAAAACACAGACACCTGACTTTGTATATGATCTGGGAGGAAGTATTGATTATATGAAAGTTACAGATGCAGGTGTTTTATTAATTGCTCATGGGAATGGTTTGGCTGGAATAAAACCAGGACAGAAAGATTTGGCTTTTAATTTTGAGGACTACGGAAAAGTTAAGGAAGAAGAACTCTTGATCGTCCCCAATACCCCCTATGTCATGGTTGGACAGGCTGGATTTGCAGGAATTTCTGCGAAACAAAGTGTAATCGATATAATATCGGGAAAACGTGTCTTTGATACAAAATCAAATGGCTGGAAAGCAGCGGGGCAACCTGCATTGTTATTACCGGAAAATAAATTAATTGTTTCAGGTCAAAGAACAGCCAAGGAAAAATATGCACAGGCCGTTGGAATTTATGACATGGTAAGCGGTAATGAAGAAAAACTTTTTTATCTGAAAGGCAGTGATCAAATGTCGGGCAAACCGGCAATTATCAATGGTGGTTTAATTATCCCTGGTCTGAAAGGAATGTATCGAATTGACTTAGCCACAGGAGAAGAAACCTGGGTCCTTAAGCTGAAGGATGTTGATTTTGTTCAAGTTGCTGAAGATGGAAAATCAATCTATGCTTTTGTGTTAAAAGGAGATGACCACGAGGTTCATAAAATAAATGCAGACGGGACAGAAGCCTGGAGCGATAGTAAGAAATTAAAAGGAAAAGTTTCACGATTTGAAATTACAAAAGATGGTTTAGCCATTGTCAGTGATGTTTTTAATCAAGGGAAGAAGGGGTTGGCAAAACTAACATCTGCTTCATCACAAAGTAATATTTCTTTTTTGTCGGCAAGTTCTGGCGAGGATTTATGGGATAAGGCTCCTAAAACAAAAGGATATGTTCAACATTTTTACGTAATGGATGATGGTATTTTATTTGGCATAACTGAAGGTGGAATCAATAAAATATCCTTTGAGGGGAAACCCCTTTTTAAAAAACCTTTAAATACTGGTGAAAATATTCATACCATGGCACTTACAAATAAGGGAATGATATATATAACTGATAGTGATGCAGATATTATCAATCTGGAAACAGGAGAATCAATCTGGACAAAGCCAATCAACTATAAAAAGGCAAAATCTGTTGCAAGTACATATGATAAGGATCATGGCAGATATTTGATCAGTACGGGTGAGGAGATGATTGCAATTGATGAAAACTCGGGTGATATCAGCTCACTTGCTTCCTATAAATTTGAAGAAAAAGAAAGTCCAACGAATTTAGAATTGAGGAAGGACGGAATATTATTAACTTCTGATCAGAACCTCTTAATGTTGAATTTTGATGGAAGCAATAAGTTTCAAGAATATTTTCGTTCTCCTGGGAAAAGTGCTTTAGGATCTGCAATTTGGGGAATTGTCGCTGTCTCTTCCACGGTTATGGCCAGTGCATCTGCATTTCAGGCAGGAATGAATAAAAACTCAATTGGTCAGTACAATGATTATGGATATCGTGCAAAATTAAGTCAAGATATGTTTTCCAGTATTGGGAG
This sequence comes from Bacteroidetes bacterium HGW-Bacteroidetes-17, assembly GCA_002840985.1. GTDB lineage: Bacteria > Bacteroidota > Bacteroidia > Bacteroidales. Next base: position 5,162 of record PHDM01000109.1, on the reverse strand, counting down.
TACTTCTTTTGCCGAGATGAGTAAACGATTTAAGGCAAGTGCTGCAACTGAAAATGCTCAATTCATTCTTTCAAAATTGGATGATGGAGTTGGTCTTGTAAAAGTGAATAAAGACACAGGCAAACCAGATAAGGAAATTGTGTTAAACGATAAAGAGCCTGAGTATGAAATTGATGAATTTGGCGGATATTTATACTATAAAGCCAAAGGAAATACGATTAACGCCTATAATCTAAATAAGTAAGAATGTTTTTTGTTTATCAATAAAACGACTAATTATTGCATATTACAATGCATTTCTAACGTGAAGGTGATTATAAAAAAAAGAAGTGCCTAACTTATTTAGGGCACTTCTTTTAATATTTAGTATATATTTTTTTATTTTTTTATTGCAGGGGTTGAAAATGGAGGTGGAGTGATTTTCATCATAGGATGTCTATCAATTAATAACAATGCCTCTTTCACAGCTCGTTCAAGTTGAGGATCAATCCCTTTATCCAACGATTTAGCATCTTGCCGAACCTCAATATCGGGAGGTACTCCTTCGTTTTCAGCAACCCATTTGTTATTGATTGGATCGAATACAGCGTTATCAGGTGCTGTAAGCGCACCGCCATCAACCAAACTGTAATGAACGGATGATTTCACCAGACCGCCCCATGTTCTGGATCCAATTAATGGTCCTACCTTTTGCTGACGGAATGCCCATGGAAAATAATCTCCACCTGATCCTGCTAATTCATTGATCAGCAGAACTTTTGGCCCGAGTATTCCGGCAGGTAATTGTAAAGATTTGCCATTTGGAACTTCATTGGTCAAAGCAGCCCTTACACTGCGGGTCATCAGGTCAACCATATAATCGTCTAAAGATCCACCACCATTGAAACGTTCATCAATCACGGCACCTTCCTTATCTTGTTGCGCAAAGAAATATCGGTTAAAGGAAACAAAACCGGGGCCTCCGGTATTTGGAACCCAGATATATCCTAACCTGCCATTTGATAATTTATCAACCAAACGACGGTTATCTTCAACCCAGGCTCGCTGACGTAAAGCGTTCTCGCTTCTGATGGGTTTTACTATCTCCTTCCATGAACCTTCAAATTCAGCTTTTTTATTCAAATGCAGAACAGTTTGTTTTCCAACGGTTCCATCCAGAAATTCATAAGGATTATCTTTAGCGGTAAGTTCTTTGCCATTTATTCCAACAATAAAATAGCCTTCCTGAATTTTTGTGCCTGGCTGATCGAGCGGACTTGATAATTCAGGATTCCAGCTTTCGGTTGTATATATACGTTTGATTTTCCAGCGATTGTTTTCAGCAACCAAATCGGCCCCGAGTAAACCAACGCTAACCGGTTCTACTTCAGGAAAATCGCCACCCATGACAAAGCTATGACCCACGGAAAGTTCTCCGTTTATCTGATCCAAAATATAGGTAAGATCAGAACGGTGTTTTACGAAAGGAATTAATGGAGCGTAACGCTCATAAACTACTTTCCAGTCCCTGCCATGCATATTTGGGTCATAAAAATAATCACGCTCATATCGCCATGCTTCATTGAACATCTGCTTCCATTCGGCAGTTCTGTCAAGCTTCATCTTTAAATCAACTTTCAAAGATTTTGCATCCTTTGCATTGGGTTTTGAAGTTTCGACAATTTTCCAACTACCAGCCATGTTAAGCAACATCTGTTTTCCATTAGCCGATACGGTTGCTTGATTAACCCCGCTTGCAAATTCTTTAGATTCAGCTTCTTTAAGATCAAATTTTTGAATGGTTAATCCTCTGCTGTTTGGAATCCGTTCAGCTATGAATAAAAGACCGGATGGACCGCTTAAGGTAAACGTGTAGTTACGTGATGGAATGGGTAAAGCCATTGTTCTGCGTTCAATTCCGTCAAAATCAATTTGCATTACTTTTGGTGCTTCTGCTTTGGCATCTTTTTCTTCCTTTTCTCCTTTTTTAGTTTCAGGTTTTTTAGCATCCTTTTCTTTGTCTTTTTTCTCCGAATCTTCCTTCTCTATTGCTTCTTCATCACTCTTGTCCTTAAAAGGTGAAGGTTCATCTTTTTGCAGATTAACCACATAGGCAGCATAAACAGGGTTCGCGGTCATTGCACTGGTATTGGCCCAACCTGAACCCAAGGCAACGTCGGTACTTGCTAAAAAGTAAAGATGTTTTTTATCGAGATCCCAGCTTGGTGAAAATGAATCGGCAAATGGGTCGGTAATGGCAGTAATTCTATTGTCATTTAACGACCAGAGTTTTATTTGTCTGAAATTATTTGATCCCGATTTTGCATACGCCAACCATTGCGAATCGGGCGACCAGCTTAATCCAACCGAACCACGTTCAAGGTTGTTGCCACCCACATCAATGGTTTGGATGGTTCCAGCGGCAATATTTACAACTCTCATGCGAACATCATCGTCGACAAAAGCAATAAATTTTCCATCTGGCGACCAAACGGGTTCCCATCCCAATTTTGATTCTCCAATAGCGATGCTTTTTGCAGGACTTAATCCGTCTTGAGTTGAAATCATCAATGAATATCCCGATCCGCTGGCATCGGAGAACCAGGCAATTTGATCCCCTTTGGGTGACCAGATTGGAGCACGATCTGCTGCATCGGAACTTTGGGTTAAATTTCTGGCGTCACCATATTCAACGGGAACCGTAAAAATTTCTCCTCTTGATTCCATAATTGCACGTTTCCCGTTGGGCGAGATTGATGCTGATCTCGCGTTTCTGCTCACATCTTCCCATTTAGTTTCGGCCCAGGGGAAATCGCCTGTAACTGTTATATTTAATTGGGTAGTTTCATTTGATTTTGGATCCAAAACATGGATATAACCATCGCGCTCAAATGTAAGTTTGCCATTGTTTGCAGCTAACCATTTGATATCAATATCGGTGTATTTTGTGATTTGTTTTAAATCACCGGATTTTGGAGAATAGGCCCAAATATTTGAGGTCCAATCTCGATCGGATAGAAAATAAATTGTTTCGCCCATCCAAACGGGGAGTATATCAAAAGTGCTTTCATTAGGGATAAAAGTTTCCGATAAATCTTTAAGATTGATAATTTCTAAAGGAGTGTTTTGTCCTCCTCGATAATTGCGCCATTCCACGTCCCAACGCCTGACACGGTCAATAACAATTTGTTTACCATCCGGTGAAAAAGAACCGCTGGTACCCCACTGAGCAGTAAGCATTTCGCTTGGACCACCATTCACTGAAACTGTCCAAAGCCGATCATAAGCTGATGGGGCTGTTTCCCTGGTTGAAGAATAGAGGATTTGTTTTCCATCGGGTGTCCAACCGCGTACCCGTGACGGACTTGGATGCCAGGTGAGTCGGGTAGGAGTGCCGCCTTCAATCGAAACGGTATAAATCGCATCCATTCCCGAACGGTTTGAGGTAAAGGCAACTGATTTCCCGTCGGGGGAAAGAAAAGGATCTTTCTCAATCGCCTGCGTACTTGTAATCCTGGTTGCACTGGTGCCATTTAATGCGCTGATCCAAATGTCGCCGCCGTAGGCAAAAACCACATGGCTTGAATTGATGTTAGGTTGTCGTAATAGCCTTGTGCCTTGCGATTGAATTGCCGCGTTGAAAGCAAATAAAAATAATCCGACTAAAATAACCTTGTGCATACGCATGAAATCCTTGAGATTAAGTTCAATCCCAGGCTGTCCGGAGAAATTAATTTTCAAATTAATCATAGTTTTATTTTTTTGAATGATACGTTTAATGGATAATTATTTCCAATGATAAGAAGAATCTATAAATTTATCGGTTTTTTTTGAATCTCAAGCATTGTTTTTCTACTCCTTAATAATGAATTATAAGATACATGACCCTAATTAATGTTGATGATGGCCATGATAATTCTAATTCATAAGGATGAATTAATGGGGAGGTTTGATGGAGTTGTATTAAACCAATTCTATTCAGACGATTGTAGCCAGGTTTGATCTATTTAATTAATCTGTTTTTTTTTGCATAATTAACTGCTTCAATTTTATTGTGAACATGCAGCTTGCGATAAATATTTTCGATATGTTTTCTCACCGTTCCTGAGCTGATATTCAAATTTGCCCCTATTTCATTATAATTTAGTCCATGACTTAATTGCATGAGAACCTCATTTTCCCTGGAAGTCATTTTAGTTTGGGGACTTGTTATTTCATTGATTTCTCTAGGATTTCGTAGTAAGCTTAACGCTTTGATCGCAATTGTAGGAGACATTGGTGCTCCACCATCCATTATTTCTATAATCCCTTTCTTGATATTATCTGATTTTTCATCTTTTAATAAATAACCATCTGCACCGGCTATTATTGCTTTAAAAATTCGTTCTTCATCATCAAAAACCGTAAGCATAATAATTTTTATATGCGGATAAAGTTTCTTTACAGCTTCGGTAGCCGTAATTCCATTCATTTCTGGCATCTCTATATCCATCAAAATAATATCTAAATTATGATCAGATTCAAGAAGCTTCAATAAATGAACACCATTGATTGCCCTGAATTTATATTTTATATCATCAAAGAAAGAAATCTTTTCTTCAATGGATTGGGCCAAAAAGTGGTTGTCTTCTGCGAGTGCGAGTTTGATCATGAAAAAGTAATTTGTACAAAATTAGTTTTTGTTTCTCCTGATTAGAATACGTAAGGCTTCGTATTTTTTAGTTTAGCAAGATAATTACTTCAGTGCCTTTGTTCTTGTGAGATTGAATAATCGCGCTCATTCCTACCTCATGCATTCGATTTTCCATATTCGAAAGTCCATATCCATTCATTATATTATTTCTTTCAAACCCGATACCGTCGTCTACAACTATGAGACTATTCGCGGAAGGTATAAATCGGATGTTTTTAGCATTTGAATGTTTAACAGCATTATTGATGGCTTCCTGAATGGTTCTGAAGATATTTATCGCTTCCGTTGCATTAAGCTTTTTGTCCGATTGAATATTTTCAACAGTGAATGAAATTCCAGGGAAGGCATCACTTACTTTATCAATGAATTCTTTAACTTTTAAGGTGAGCTCTTCGATACTGATACTTTCCGATTTCATCGCCCAAATAGTTTCCCTTAATTGACTCATGGTGTCGCGAGTGAAATTACTCAGTTGGTCAAGTTTTTTTGT
>PHDM01000108.1 GCA_002840985.1 Bacteroidetes bacterium HGW-Bacteroidetes-17 | reverse complement strand
TGGTGGAGCCAGTGGAAGCTGGTAAAATACCAATGTGATGATGCGCTGATTTACCAATGATATAATTTGAAAAAAGGATGGCATCCCGACATAATTGGGAAGCCATCCTTTTTTTGGTTTTATATTGAAAGATGTGTAATATTGTGTAAAGCTTAAATTTAACCTCAGTTCGATCTAAGCATTTCCCATGAAACTGGTTCAGGATGTCATAGATTTAGCCTTTTGAGCTAATAAGACGTTTGATATTAGAAGTTAGACCATGGAAAAAAATTTGTCTTGAATCCCTGCCTGCGGCCGGCAGGTTGTGTCTAATTTCTAACATCTAAAGTCTAACTTCTTATATCTTAATTCATTAAAAAGCTTATGCCATAGGAAGTCTGTATTTTAAAGTTTTCTTATATCGAACTCATGTTAAATTTAGGATTCAGTCAAAGATTCCTGATCTCACAAACATTGAATTTGCAAGTTATTCCAAATCTCTTAAATTTTTATTTAAAATAATCTACCCGGTTTCACTGATATTGATCATGGTAAAGTGATTGATAATAATTCAAAATGTGTGAATTATGTAACATAATTACAAAGTTATATGACCACCTTTGCAAAAACCCCAAAATTTTGAAATTACATATTCAGTACATGGTGAGCAACCGTTGTAGAATGGCGGTGAAAGAAGAACTGAAAAAACTGCAACTGCATTTCATGGTCGTTGATTTAGGCGAAGTTGAGATCATGGAAGATATTTCCGTGGAACAGCGTGAGCAATTGAAAATAGCTTTGCACAACATAGGGCTTAAATTAATGGACGATAAGAGGTCTATTGTCATTGAAAAAATAAAAAATATAATTAATGAAATGGTCCATCATTCGGATGAAATGATCAAAACAAATTTTTCTGATTTTTTGAGTAAGAAATTAAATCAGGATTATACCCAACTGGCAAATTTGTTTTCCGAAGTACAAGGCACCACCATCGCACAATTCATCATCTCGAATAAAATTGCGAGGATTAAAGAATTGATTATTTATGACGAACTTAACTTAACGGAAATTGCCTGGAAAATGAATTATAGTAGTGTGGCCCATTTATCCAATCAATTTAAAAAAATGACGGGGCTCACCCCCACTTATTTTAAACAAATGAAATCAAAAAAACAGAAACCTGCTAAGCAAATTGAAAATTAAAACAAATCATCCTAAATGAGTGATGGATTAAATGGCGTAACAAAAATTCTAAAATGAAAATAACAAATCCCCATAACGATATTTCTCAGGAATCATACGCCAGAAGTCTGATCGAAGCCAGTTTAGATCCGTTGGTTACTATCAGTGCCAAAGGAAAAATAACAGATGTTAATGAAGCCTTAATAAAAATCACAGGCATTTCAAGGGAAAAGCTTATAAATACTGACTTCTCAAATTATTTTACGGATCCAAAAAAAGCTCAGGAAGGCTATCTTCGGGTTTTTGAAAAAGGTTTTATTGCCTGTTATCCATTAACCATAAAACATAAAAACGGTAATTTAACGGATGTATCATACAATGCTTCCGTGTATAAAGATAATCAAGGAAAGGTACTTGGTGTTTTAGCAGCAGCCCGTGATGTCACCGATCAAAAATGGGCAATTGAGTTAAGAAATGCAAATAAAGAACTTGCATTTCAGAACGTTGAGAAAGAAAAACGTGCTGCTGAATTGGTTATCGCTAACAAAGAACTTGCCTTTCAAAATGAAGTGAAAGAAAAACGTGCTGCTGAGTTGGTTATCGCCAATAAAGAACTTGCTTTTCAAAATAAAGAAAAAGAAAAACAGAAAATTGTAAATAAAGAACTTGAAGCATTCAATAATGAGGTGGAATCAGCTTCTTTATACACATTAAGTCTGATTGAAGCCAGTCTTGATCCTTTAGTTACCATTAATACTGAAGGAAAGATAACCGATATGAATGAGGCTTTGACAAGTATTACCGGACTGTCACGTGAAGAACTAACAAATACTGACTTTCTGGATTATTTTACAGAACCACAAAAAGCGCGTGAAGTATATCAGGAAGTATTCGCAAAAGGATCTGTCGCCGACTCGCCACTTACGATTTGCCATAAAAATGGTAAGCTGACTGATGTATTATTCAACGGATCTGTCTATAAAGATGAAGATGGAAATGTTGACGGAGTAGTGATAGTTGCCAGGGATGTTACTGAACAAAAAAAAATCGCGACAGAACTTAATGAAGCAATTGTATTTGCCGAAGAAGCTAAGGATAAGGCAGAAAAAGCAACCCGGATGGCCGAAGATGCCGTGAAAGCAAAACAGCTATTTTTGTCAAACATGAGTCATGAAATCCGGACCCCGATGAATGCTATCATCGGATTTACAAAAGTGGTACTGAAAACCGAATTGACCCCAAAACAAAAAGAATATTTAAAGGCCATAAAATTGAGTGGCGATGCTTTGATAGTGCTCATCAACGACATACTCGATTTGGCAAAAGTCGATGCCGGGAAAATGGTATTTGAGCAAATACCTTTCCGAATGGCCCTGTCCATATCTGCCATGCTTCATTTGTTTGAAACCAAAATTCAGGAAAAAAATTTAAAACTTGTTAAAGAATACGACAAAAAAATTCCTGATGTACTGGTTGGTGACCCTGTGCGTTTGCACCAAATCATCTTAAATCTGGTAAGTAATGCTGTCAAGTTTACCTCAAAAGGGAAAATCACCGTGAGTGTCAAATTGCTGGAAGAAGATGAAGAAAAAGTCACCATTAAATTTTCGGTTGCAGACACAGGAATTGGAATCCCTGAAGCCAAAATAGAAAAGATTTTTGAAAACTTTCAGCAAGCATCCAGCGGTACCTCACGATTGTATGGAGGAACCGGATTGGGGCTGGCCATTGTTAAACAATTAGTTGAACCACAGGGTGGAAGCATTCATGTAATTAGCAAAATCAATGAAGGCTCCACATTTAGCTTTATTTTAAGTTTTTTGAAAACAAAAGCAGAAGCTGATACGGAAACAGAACTGGTAGAATGGGATGCAGAAATAACGAATATGAAAGTATTGGTAGTTGAAGATATTCCACTCAATCAATTACTGATGAGAACACTATTGGATGAATTCGGGTTTGATTGCGACATTGCCGACAATGGTAAAATAGCGATCGAAAAAATGCAAACCAAATCGTACGATGTTATTTTAATGGATTTACAAATGCCTGTAATGAACGGATTTGAAGCTACCGAATACATTCGTAACAAAATGAATTCCAATATCCCGATCATCGCGCTAACAGCCGATGTTACTACTGTTGATTTGGCCAAATGTAAAGCTGTTGGGATGAATGATTATATTGCAAAACCTGTTGATGAAAGGTTATTGTACAGCAAAATGGTAGGATTGGTAAAAAAGGCCTCCATCCTTGAACCTGATGAGACAATAATAGACTATAGTTTAAATGTTAAATGTACTGACCTGGATTACTTGATCAGGCGTACAAAAGCCAATCCGGTATTGATGATGGAAATGATTTCGCTCTATCTGAAACAAACCCCACCTCTGATTTTTGAAATGAAAAAAGGGTTGAAGGATAAAGATTGGAATTCATTGTACTCCGCAGTACATAAAATGATTCCATCATTTTCAATCATGGGCATCAGTACCGATTTCGAAAACATGGCAAAAAAAGTTCAGGAATATGCAAGTACACAACAACAATCAGAGGGAATCCCGGAAATGGTAAAGCAACTTGAAAAAGTTTGTGTACAGGCATGTGAAGAATTAGAAAAAGAATATAATATAATTAAAAACACACACTAATGGGTAACAATCAAAAAATCAAACTTTTTCTGGTCGATGACGATGCACTGTATCTAAAATCATTGGAAATTGATTTTCTGCAACTTGCTGATTTCGATATTAAAACTTTTGCAACTGGTGAACAATGTATAAAACATTTATCACTTAAACCTGATATTATCATATTAGATTATCATTTGAACAGCATCGATAAAAAAGCGATGAACGGTATAGAAACATTGGATAAAATAAAATCTTTCTATCCGGAAATTCCTGTTGTAATGTTGTCATCTCAAGATAAAATCGAAGTCGCAATAGATTGTATGCACCACAAAGCTTCCGATTACGTAGTGAAAAGCGAAACAGCTTTCTTGCGTTTGCAAAAAACGATCACAACCGTTTTCAAATACAATAAAATGGAAAAAGCGGTGAATTGGTACATGGAGCGAATGTAACACCAGGGGAGACACCCCTGATTGATTACTCAAATATCAACTTTTCAAGTTGCTTTTCATTGTGCAAAAAGTTATGGAATTCCACGAATTCAGTTTTGCCTTTAAACCACTCCAATACTTCTTCCCTATTAATATATGTTGGTGAACTGGCAAGAATTGCTTTATAAGAACTATAACTATATTCTCTGAAATTTTCACTTATTTTATGTTTTAAGGGGTTGTAATGAATATAAAACACCAATTGCTTAAAATATTCATCACTGGTAATTTCCAGCCTGCGAAATGGTTTTAGGAACAAATTGCCGCTTCTGCCCAACCTGTTGTTTATTCTATAAGTATATTCTTGCATTAAAAGCTTCATTTGATTTGAAATAAAATTGTATGCAACATTTTCATTTACCCGTATCAAAAAATGAAAATGATTGGGTATTAATGCATAGGCAAAAGTTTCGCTGCATAACTTTAAATGATATTTATATCGTTGCAGAAAGTAGATATAATCATCGTGCAGGTAAAATACATTTTCGTAATTATTCCCCCTGTTGAAAATATGATAATATTTCCCGGACTCAATAGGTGTAGTTTTATTTTTTGATGGCATAATTTTTCTAAGATCAGGGGTGACACCCTGAAGGTCACCCCTTGATGCTCCATTCTCGACTTTATACCAAAAGTTTTAAAATGTTCCGTTTATAAAAATAATTTAATTGTTATTTTCTAACAATACAACCCTAATATTTTGATCCTAAATCCTTTCCGATTGCGATTTTAAAATTTTATTAAAAAGGTTCATTTTAATTTGGCATTCTGTTACCTAATTGAGGTTTTTTTAAAATTCTTTTTTATATTTGCGCTAATCCAAATTTAATTTGAATATAAATAAAATTCTGTCTATTTTTAGTAGATTAATTGCCTGATTTGGACCAAATATTGAACTCATAACTTATTTTATCAGATGTGCACTTACCACAAGATTAAGATGAAATTGATCAAACATTTCGTTTTTTTAACCACACTTCTCCTATTCACAACAATGACCATAACAAAGATCCAAGCCCAGGAAGGCAAGGATTTATTTACGGTTTGCGCGGCTTGCCATACCATCGGAGGAGGTAAATTAATTGGCCCCGATTTAAAAGGCGTGAATGATCGCCAGGATGAAGCCTGGCTCATTAAATTTATTCAAAATTCGCAGGCACTAGTGCAGGCAGGTGACGAAATAGCCGTAAAATTATTTGCTGAGAACAATAATATTCCCATGCCTCCAAATAATTTAACTGATGATCAGGTTAGAACATTACTTAAATATATAGAAGAATTTGATGCTACGAAGGTAGTTGCTTCGACCGTGCAAGAAAAACCAGCAGAAACTGTTTCGGAAAATATCATTGAACCTTCCTATTTAAGAAAGGCAGATGCAAGAAAATACGGCACAACTTTCATTATTGTGCTTATCCTCATTATGTTGGCCCTTGCTGATCTGTTTGTCACAAGATTTATAAAAGCCAAATTCGTACATCTGATCGTGATTCTGATCGCGATTTTCATCATGGGCGAAATTATTGTGATTGAAGCACAAGGAATTGGCCGACAGCAATATTACGAACCCGAGCAACCAATCGCATTTTCACATAAAATACATGCAGGACAAAATAAAATTGATTGTTTATATTGCCATTCAACCGCCACAAAAAGCATGCATGCAGGAATTCCATCAACTCAATTATGCATGAATTGCCATACCGTGGTTAAGTCAGGAAAAATCACCGGAACAGAAGAAATAGCAAAAATTTACAAATCATTAGAAACACAAACACCCATTGAATGGATTAAAGTTCATAATGTCCCTGATCATGTTTTCTTTAGTCATGCACAACATGTCGAAGTCGGCAAAATCAGTTGTAACGAATGTCATGGACCTGTCGAAACAATGGACAGGATGATGCAGGTAAGCGATTTAAGCATGGGTTGGTGTATCGATTGCCACAGGACAAGGGAAGTTCAGTTTACAAATAATTTTTATAAAGATTACAAGAAACTGCACGAAGAGATAAACTCGGGTAAACGAAGCCGGGTAACCGTTGATTTAGTTGGTGGTGAAGATTGCCAAAAATGTCATTATTAAAAATTACAAATCTATCATCATAAAATAATTATCAGATGAAGAAATACTGGCAAAGCCTGGAAGATTATCAAAGGATTAAAACAAATCAGGAATACGTTGAAAAACCAGAACCTGAATTTTCCATTGAAGGAATGAGCGAAGAGGAAAAAAAAGGTAAAGCAACCCGTCGTGATTTTTTAAAAATGCTTGGGTTTACCGTTGGAGGAGCTGTAATTGCTGCGAGTTGCGAAACTCCTGTTCGTAAAGCCATCCCATTTTTGAACCAACCGGAAGAAATTACCCCGGGTGTTGCAAATTATTATGCTTCTACCTTTTATGATGGCAACGATTATTGTAGCATTCTAGTAAAAACGAGGGAAGGTCGCCCAATCAAAATCGAAGGGAATGATTTATCAACCATTTCAAAAGGAGGAACCAGCGCAAGGGTTCAGGCTTCAATCTTAAATTTATACGATAACGCACGTTTTAAGACCCCACAAAAAGATAATCAGGAAATCGATTGGGGAACTTTAGATTCGGAAGTTTCATCACAACTAAAATTTATCAGTGAACAGGGAAAAGAAATTGTTTTATTAACCGGAACCATTATCAGTCCTTCAACCCGTAAATTAATTGAAGATTTTAAATTAATTTATCCAGGTACAAAATGGATCACTTACGATGCGATTTCATATCATGCCATCCGACTTGCCCATCAAAAGCAATTCGGTGCTGCCATCATCCCATCTTATGATTTTTCAAAAGCAAAACTAGTAGTTGGTTTTAATGCCGATTTTTTGGGAACCTGGCTCTCGCCTGTTGAATTTACCAAACAATATTCCGCGGCACGTAAATTACTGAACGGTGAAACAAGCATGCTTCGTCACATACAATACGAAACCACCATGACCATTACCGGCGGCATGGCTGATAATCGAACCCCGATTAAAGCCAGTGACGAAAAAGTAACCTTATTGAATCTCTATAATGAGATTGCAGGATTGCTGGGACAAACTCAATTTACTATTTCAAAACCTGTTGTTGAGGTTCACAAACTGGCAGTGGAACTTTTAGAAAACAAAGGTGAATCAATGGTCTTGTGCGGAAGCAATGATGAAGAATCGCAATTGATTGTGAATGCCATTAATTATTTGCTTGGCAACTATGGAAAAACCATCGACCTTGTTCATAACGTTCAATTAAAACAGGGAAACGACATTGAAGTTGCTGCATTAATTGAAAGAATGAATACCGGAAATGTTGGCGTCATCATTCATTACAACACGAATCCGGTTTACAATTATCCAAACTCCCAAAAATATGTGGATGGGTTGACTAAAGTAGATTTAAAGATTTCATTTGCCGAATCTCCCGATGAAACCAGCACCGTTTGCGATTATGTAGCTCCTGATCATAATTACCTTGAATCGTGGAACGATGCAGAACCCAAACTTGGCTTTTACAGCATGATGCAACCAAGTATTCGCAATATATTTGAAACCCGTCAGGCACAGGACAGTTTATTAAAGTGGATTGGAAGTGATCAAAGCTATCAAGACTATCTTGAAAAATATTGGGAAGCTGATTTATTTGCGAAACAATCTAAGTTCGGAACTTTCAAAGCATTCTGGAACCAATCGGTACATGATGGAGTTTTTATTTCCGAAGAAAAACTAAATTCAAATTTTGCATATCAGGAAGCTGAACTTAAAATTACTGAGCCTGACAAGGATAACGCTAAGTACGAATTATTTCTTTATGAAAAAGCAGGAATAGGAAGCGGAAATTTTGCCAACAATCCTTGGCTTCAAGAGCTACCCGATCCTATTAATATGTCGACCTGGGATAATTACTTATGCGTTTCTACCCTTTTAGCAGAAGAATTTGGCTTTAAGACTGAGGATGTTGCACTTATCAACGGCAATTTTGAAATGCCTGTACTCGTGCAACCGGGACTTGAAAAAAACAGTGTTGCCATTGCTGTAGGTTATGGAAGAACCACCGCTGGTAAAGTTGGAGATCATTTAGGCACCAATATTTATCCATATATGACCATTACTAATGGCTTAAAAAAATTGAGTGGTTCATTGGTAAGTATTGAAAAGGTTGATGGCAAAACTTATCCCTTGGCACTGACGCAATCGCATCACACCATGGAAGGACGTAGTTTAGTGCGCGAAACTACCCTCGAAAAATATTTGAAAGATCCTGCATCAGGAAATGAAAGACATGCCGAGGATGCAAAGAAAAACACGACACTTTACAGCAAACCGGAATTTACCGGATTTCATTGGGGCATGGCCATCAACCAAAATTCATGTATCGGTTGCGGAAATTGTGTGATTAGTTGTCAGGCTGAAAATAATGTGGCAGTAATCGGCAAACAAGAAGTTCGTAATCGCCGGATCATGCATTGGATCAGGATTGACCGTTATTATTCGGAAGAAGCTGAAAACCCTGAAGTTTATCATCAGCCGGTCATGTGTCAGCATTGCGATAATGCTCCATGTGAAAACGTTTGTCCAGTTGCAGCTACTCCACATAGTAGTGAAGGTTTGAACCAAATGGCCTACAACCGCTGTATCGGAACCCGATATTGTATGAATAATTGTCCTTATAGGGTACGTAGATTCAACTGGTTCGAATATGCCAACAATAAAGATTTTGATTATAACATGAACAACGATGTTGGCAAATTGGTTCTGAACCCTGATGTTGTTGTCCGATCAAGAGGAGTTGTTGAAAAATGTTCGCTTTGTGTTCAGCGGATTCAGGAAAAGAAATTACTGGCAAAACGCGAAAACAGGCAATTAATGGATGGTGAAATAAAAACGGCTTGTCAGGCCAGTTGTCCTGCAGATGCAATCACCTTTGGTAATTTATTGGATCCGAACAGTGCGATATCAAAAATCAATGAGGATCCGCGAAATTATCATTTGTTGGAAGAGGTCCACACCTTGCCTTCAGTGAGTTATATGACAAAAATCAGAAATAAAAAAAGCTAATTTAAGCCTTTAGAAATGTATAAAAAAGAAGTTAGAGGAATATTAGTTCAGGGGAACAAAAGTTATGGGCAAATCACCCGTGACGTTACAGCACCCCTGTATGCACAAACACCCCTTTGGTGGTATATTGCCATTTCAATTTCAAGCATTGCCATACTGGTTGGAGCTTTGGCAATATATAAGACAGTTTCAACTGGCATCGGTACTTGGGGCGTGAACAATAATGTTGCCTGGGGATGGGCCATCATCAACTTTGTATGGTGGGTTGGGATTGGTCATGCCGGAACTGCTTTTTCTATTTTCCTTCTTATTTTGCGCCAAAAATGGCGTACTTCAATTAATCGCGCGGCAGAAGCAATGACTGTTGTAGCGGTAATTTGTGCCGGACTATTCCCCATGATACACATGGGAAGGATTTGGAATGCTTTTTTCATCTTTCCTTACTGGAACACCAGAGGGCCCTTATGGGATAATTTCAATTCTCCTCTCTTTTGGGATGTGGTTGCCATCAGTACTTATTTTATGGCTTCAGCTGTTTTTTGGTTTATAGGGATGATCCCTGATTTTGCAACCATTCGTGACAATACCACCTCAAAAATTAAAAAACGCGTTTATGGATTTTTAAGTTTTGGGTGGATAGGAAATGCAAGAGGCTGGCTAAGATTTGAAACAGCATCCTTATTACTTGGAGGATTGGCTGCACCATTGGTTGTTGCTGTACACTCCATTGTTTCGATGGACTTTGCAACTTCAGTTATGCCTGGCTGGCATACCACCATTTTCCCTCCCTATTTTGTTGTAGGTGCTATTTTCTCAGGATTTGGAATGGTTTTGACCCTCATGATCATTGTTCGAAAAGTCTTTAAATTTCAGGATTATATTACCCAATCGCATTTTGATGCCATTGCCCGTATTCTGACCTTTATCAGTTTGATTATGGCCACAGCATACACTACCGAGCTTTTCATTGCCTGGTACGGAGGAGGCGAATATGAAATGTTCACCTTCATGAAAAACAGGGTTACGGGTGAATATACCATGGCCTTTTGGACCATGATAACTTGTAATGCCATTATTCCACAACTTTTTTGGTTCAAAAAAATCCGAAAAAATATTACCATCGTTTTCATCATGTCGATTTTTATCAATATTGGAATGTGGTTCGAACGATATGTAATCGTGGTGACCTCTTTATCAAAAGATTTTCTCCCATCAAGCTGGGCTGCTTATGCACCAACTTATGTTGAGATTGGGATTTTTGTTGGTACGCTTGGAATTTTCATTACGGGTGTTTTATTATTTTTCAGATATGTACCCATGATCGCGATAAGTGAAGTTAAAGGAATATTGAAAAAAACCAGTAATTAAACCGCTATGTCAGAAACAAATATTATTGGAGTTTATGAAGATGAGGATGTTTTGCTCAACGCCATTCATCACATTCAGAATAAAGGAATAAAAATAAAAGATGTTTACTCCCCTTTCCCGATCCATGGAGTATTCGAAGCATTAAAACTCAAGACAAGATTGCCATTGGCCACGTTTATTTATGGGGTTTTTGGAACCATTCTGATCTTCAGTTTTCTCTATTGGACCTCTGTAGTTAGTTACCCCCTTAAATTTGGGGGCAAGCCATTAAATTCGCTTTCATTCATCATCATCATGTTTGTAGCTACCATATTTGTAGCCACATTCCTGACTTTTATGACTTTTTTCATTCGTGAAAAAATGGGGCCCGGTAAAATGGCAGACGTGATAGATCCACGATCGACCGACGATAAATTTCTGATCGTGATTGAGAAAGAAATAAACATGACTACCGAAGAAATTGATTTGATCAGAAAATCATTAAAAGAAAGTGGAGCATCGGAAATCAATGAATCCAATAAGGAAGTCAAATAAAAAATTAATCTGAAATATTCACACAATGAACAAAGTGAAATATCAAATACTCAAAAGCGCATTTTTCATCCTTTTTTTAATTGTTGGGTTAAGTTCATGTAACCACGATAAAACAAAACCTGGATATGCTTATATGCCTGACATGTATTATTCCCTGGCCTATAATGCAAATTCCGAAAACCCTGTTTTCAAAAATAAAATGACAAATCAAATGCCTGTACCCGGAACTATTGCTCGCGGGCACATGCCTTACCCCTATCAGGCAAAAAATTATCTCGATCAAATTGCTGCAGGTAATGAACTCATGAACCCTGTTGAAATCAATTTACAGACTTTAGCAGAAGGTAAAGTGCAATTCGATATTTACTGTATGAGCTGCCATGGTGAACTTGGTGACGGAAATGGTTATTTATATACCAGCAAATTATACCCTATGAAGCCTACCTCTCTTATCGAATCATATGTCCAAAGTAAAAAAGACGGTGAAATTTTCCACGTCATCACAGTAGGGTCCCTGTCTGGTTTAATGGGAGCACATGCAAGTCAAATTAATGCCGAGGACAGATGGAAAATCATTAATTACATACGAAACGATCTGGCTAAAAAATAATTGAACAAGATAATCTTAACCCAATGGATAAAGAATTAACAATCTCATCAAAATTTAAAAATGCTGCTTATGCATTGATTGGAATTGGCATCATCGCGTTCATCTATGGATTTATCAAATATCCTGAACGGGCCTGGGCAAATTTATTGATCAATAATTATTACTTTTTAGCATTGACGATTGGTGCTACTTTTTTTATGGCCCTGCAATACATTACACAAAGCGGTTGGTCCTCAGGTTTTGTTCGAATTCCTCAAGCAATCGCCAATTTTTTTCCGGTACTACTTCTGTTAATGATCCCCTTGTTATTTGGGTTACATCACCTTTATCATTGGAGCCATGCAGAAGAAGTTGCCCAGGACGCGATCCTACAACATAAGGCACCCTATTTGAATGTTCCGTTTTTCATCATCAGGTTCTTTATTTATTTCGCAGTCTGGATCGGACTAACCCAATTGCTTCGAAAATTCTCACATAATGAAGATCTTGAGGGTGGGCTTAAGTATTTTGAGAAAAGTGAATTTTATTCAAAAGTTTACATTTTTTCGTTAGCGTTAACATTTTCACTCGCGACTTTTGATTGGGTCATGTCGATAGACGCCCATTGGTTCAGTACCATTTTTGCAATCCGAAATTTTGCAATGAGCTTTTATCATGCAGTAGTTTTGATTACAATTATCATAATTTTATTGAATAAATTGGGTTACTTTCCTTTTTTCAACAAATATCATTTACAGGATTTGACAAAGTATATATTTATCCTGAGTATTATTTGGGCCTATACCTGGTTCAGCCAATATATTTTAATATGGTATGCCAATATTCCTGAAGAGACCGTTTATTATGTG
>PHDM01000107.1 GCA_002840985.1 Bacteroidetes bacterium HGW-Bacteroidetes-17 | reverse complement strand
GGAGAAACTAATTCCGCAGCAGAGCTACGGGGTATTACCCTCCGACATCGTCGGGATTGTTCGTCTTGCAAATTTCAGTGAGCTTACTCCTGAAATTTGAGTCTCACGAATAAACATTATGAAAAATGAGAAAGGATACCTATTTGTATTAGCATTTACAATCAATGCCTTTTTCATATTGGTGCATTGCTTTTTGGCTCATACCCATACTTGAAAAACCCCCATCATGAAATAAATTCTGCATGGTAACTTTTCGGGTAAAATCAGAGAACATCATAATTGAATAATCAGCACATTCATCTGCTGTAGCATTCCCTAGTGGTGACATCCTTTCGGTAAAATCCATTAATCCGACCAGATCCTTAATACCACTACCTGCAGTTGTGGGGGTAGGCGACTGAGAGATCGTATTTATCCTGATCTTTTTTTCACGACCGTAGATATAACCAAAACTTCGGGCTATTGATTCAAGCAATGCTTTTGCATCTGCCATATCATTATAGCCAAACAAGGTACGTTGGGCAGCAATATAAGATAAAGCCAACACCGACCCCCAATCGTTAATTGCATCTTTTTTATGGGCCACTTGTAAAAGTTTATGAAATGATATCGCTGAAATATCCAGGGTCTTATTCAAATAATTATAATCAAGATCGTTATAAACACGTTTTTTCCTGACGTTCAACGACATTCCGATCGAGTGTAAAATAAAATCTACTTTCCCCCCTAAAAACTCCATTGACTTATCAATAAGATTTTCCAGATCGGGAATACTTGTAGCATCGGCAGGTATTACAATCGTATTGCAATTTTTAGCCAAATCTTCAATGCCTCCAAAACGAATTGAAGAGAGTGTGTTGGTAAGAGTGAAAGTCGCGCCTTCTTCTTGTGCCCGTTGAGCAACTTTCCAGGCAATTGATTTCTCATCAAGTGCACCAAAAATAATTCCTTTTTTGCCTTTTAAAAGGTTATATGCCATAATAGTTAATTTAGGTTAATCTGTACATCTTCATTAAGATATTGACAAAATTAACAATTTATTTAAAATGATTACAAATAATTTATGATTTGGACACTGTTTAGACCTCAATTTAAATAGGAATAAAAAGTTGGAAGAAACCTAAGGATCAGTTAATCATTGAGGAAATCAACCGATTAAAAGCAAACTTTAGTCATGGATTTATGAAAGTAATATTTTCGCGTTTTGCATTGCTACCTCTGAAACCTTATCTCCACTGATCATTTTGGCAATCTCCATAACTCTTTCATCTGGGTTCAATAGCTTAATGTGTGAATGCGTTTGGGTTTCATCCGATTCCTTGGTAACCCTATAATGGTGATCTCCTTTCCCTGCTATTTGTGGTAGGTGGGTTATCACAATTAATTGAATTCCATTCGACATTTCGGCTAAGATATTACCAACTTTAGCAGCAACTTCACCAGATACTCCTTTGTCAATTTCATCAAAAACAATGGTTGGCAATAATTTTTTACCCGAGATTAAAGATTTAATACTTAGCATCAAACGGGAAAGCTCCCCTCCTGAGGCAATTTTCGCAACTTCATTTAAATCACTTCCTTTATTTGCGTTGAAAAAATAACGTACTCTGTCGAACCCGTCAATACCAGGTTCATCCGATTGAGTATTCATGATGGAGAAACGCGCATTGGGCATTCCCAATAACTGAAGCATGCCAACAATTTTATGTTCAATGGCAGCAATTGTTTCATTTCGCGAATCAGATATTTTCTTGGCAGTTTTGGAAAGATTATTGAAATCCTCATCAATTTGACGTTGAAGCCTAGCAATCTCCAGCTCTATAAAGTTAATTGAATCTAATTTATCATAGAGCTGATGTTTTATCTCAACCAATTCAGAAACACTAGTCACATGATGTTTTTGCTCAAGACGATAGATTAAATCCAATCGCATTTGCGTTGATTCAATCGCTCCGGCATCAATATGCACTTCATTGTTAATACCTGATATTTCAGCATTTATATCCTTCAAATCAATGATGTTGGCATTGATTCTTTCGGCCAACTGCTGCAACACGCTGTGATATTTAGCGACTCTGTACAAGTTATTTTTTACCTCATTTAGCGAATCAAGCACATTAGATTCAGCCTCGTCAATGGTATTACCGGCATGCACCAGTGCTGATTTTATTTCTTCGGCATGAATTTGAATTTCAAGCGTTGCTTCTAATTCCTGCTGTTCATCAGCCACTAAATTAGCATTATCAAGTTCCTCAAATTGAAACTGGAAGTAATCAAAATCGGATTTCGATTTTTGTTCAATTGATTTCAATTCTTCAAGATGTGCTTGAAGCTTTTTATATTGTTTAAATTGATTTTTATAGGAAAGCACCAAGTCTTCATGCCCAACATAACTATCCAAAACCGCTAACTGGAAATTTGCATCATTTAGTGTTACGATGGCATGCTGCGAATGGATATTAACCAAACGATCGCCCAATTCTTTTAATACCGGAAGATTGACTGGGGTGTCGTTTACAAATGCTCTTGATTTGCCTGCAGGACTGATCTCTCTTCTCAATATGGTTTGATCTTCATAATCAAGATCGTTAGCTTCAAAAAACGGTTCAAGATTATAGGAACTAATTAAGAATTTCCCTTCGATAATGCATTTCATTGATTTATCCTGCAATACCTGAGTATCGGCACGTGATCCAAGAATCAGCGATAAAGCCCCCAGCATAATAGATTTACCGGCCCCTGTTTCACCGGTAATCACAGAAAAGCCTTGACTGAATCCAATATCAAGCTTTTTGATTAATGCATAATTCTCAATTAATAAATTTTGAAGCATAAATTTAAGTACTATTGCTAACAAAGTTAGAAAAACAATTGAAAGAAATTATGAGAGAAAAATAAAGTTTTAATTTCGTAATATTCCCTGGTACTTTGCAGAATTGGCAGGGTCAATTTCACTTAACACATTTATTGCATTGGTTTTTTCTGTAGCTGAACCTTCAGAATAAAGGTTTATAAACTCATCTCTTTTTGCTTCAATCATGAGCTGCAATAAAAACAATCCGGGCCGCTCATCATAAACTGATTTGAGCAAATTCAAATTCCTGCTTATATGACTACGTCCTTCAGCAGCTTTTTCTGACATAATATCCAGACCATTCCGATGATATTCGTACGAAAATTTTCTTAAAGGCTGATAAGCCGGATTCAGCAAATTCTCGATTAGCCAATAGCGATTCTTGCTATTTTCATATGCCTTCCAGCCACCGTATGTTGAAACTTGTGCTACATTAAGAATATTCTGTGCGGATTCGAAGAATGGTGTACCTCCATATAAGGAGAAAGAATCGAAATCCAAACCGATAAATACATTAATATAGAAAGCCAAAACAGAGGTTAAATTGGAACTAAATGAACTTTCTGAATATTCTAATGGTTGAAATTCAATATATCGGAATTGAAAATCATTGTCTACATAATTAAAAAGTGGTGTACTATAGGATGTTTTGTAAGTTGGGCGACGGAGAATCAGGTTAATTTTACCCCTGAATTCATCAACCGATACCCGTTCATCAATGGTTATCAAAATTGAACATTCAATTCTTTCTTCCATTTGAAAAGCATAATTAGTCCAATTTCTATTATTAATAAATTCGAAAACAGCCGTTTGCAAAGATTCAAAAACCCTGCGATCAGTACCTTCGACTCTGGGAGCAGATACCTGAACCGTACAAAGCATTTCTTGTGAAAAAACACCCAGATAACTAAACATTAGCACAAACAACAGATAATATTTCGTCAAGGGTTTTTTCATCAATCTTATTTAATTAGTTCTTTAATTTTATTTACGATATCTGCGGCTACCTCTTTTTTTGTCTTAACTTGGTAATTAATCTGATTAAACGCTTTATCAATAATTGTTACCTGATTTGTTTTCTTCCCAAAACCTGCTTCTTTGTTTTGCAATGAATTAAGAACGATGAAATCAAGGTTTTTATTTTTCAATTTATTTTTAGCATTCTCAATTTCATTATTGGTCTCCAGCGCAAATCCAATTAAAAACTGTTCATTCTTTTTCAACTCCCCTAATTTTGCAAGGATATCCTTGGTTGGGATAAGGTCTATTGTATTAAAAGCTTCTGATTTTTTAATTTTTATGGAAGAAACATTTTTTGGTTTGAAATCGGCAACAGCAGCAGCCATAATGGCGATGTTCGATATGGAAAAGGCCGCAATGCAGGCATTAAACATTTCGTCTGCACTAATGACATCAATTTTTTTTATATTGGGATGTGAAACTTGGAGATTCGAAGGACCACTTACCAAAGTAACAATTGCACCTCTATTAGCACATTCTTCGGCAATTTCATATCCCATTAATCCGGTTGAATGGTTCCCTATAAACCTAACAGGGTCGATGGACTCATAGGTCGGGCCGGCAGAAATAAGAACCGATTTACCTTCTAAATCAGCTTTTTTTTTTAGTTGATCAACGATTACTTTCATGATCTGATCAGGCTCCTGCATTCTACCTTCTCCACAAAGACCACTCGCCAGTTCACCATGATTGGGTTCGAGGAGAATATGGCCACGGGCTACCAATTCGCTCACGTTTTTTGTAGTGGATGGATGTTTATACATATCCAAATCCATTGCAGGAGCAAATATAACCGGGCATTTTGCCGATAAATAAGTTGTGATTAATAAATTATCGGCAATTCCATTTACCATTTTACCCATTGAGCTTGCAGTTGCAGGAGCTATAAGAAATACATCCGCCCACATTCCAAGTTCCACATGACTATTCCATTCACCTGTTTCCTTATGAAAAAATTCACTTAGAACAGGTCTGCCAGAAACTGTAGAAAGGGTTAATGGTGTAACAAACTCTTTGGACATTGGGCTCATAACAATCTGAACCTCTGCACCCGCTTTTTTAAGTAAGCGAACCAAAGATGGAATTTTATAGGCAGCAATTCCACCGGTAACACCGATCAGAATATTCTTACCTGTTAACATAATTTGGGTATATGTTACTAATTGATTACCTCTGCGTCAGGACGTCTAAAATAAACTTTCTCGTCCAAAAATTCTTGAATGGCAATTAATGTTGGCTTAGGAAGTTGTTCATAATATTTAGCAATTTCGATCTGCTCCCTATTCTCAAAAATTTCTTCTAAATTATCAGAAGGACTTGCAAACTCAGCGAGTTTTTTATCTAATTCATCCTTCATTTCAAGAGAAATCTGATTGGCTCTTTTTGATAATACAACTACCGTTTCATAGATGTTACCGGTTAAGGCATAAAAGTCATTTTTAGTTCTGGTTATTGCCGTGGTATCAGTTTTTACCTTTTTATAATCCATTATTTTCGAATTTTTTAAATTGTATAGATTTTTTATAAATATTTTCTGCCTCATTTAAATATTTACTTTCCGGATATTGTTTAACAAGGCTCTCATATGCTCTAAGAACGGTTTCATATCTTACGGTTTGCATTTCCTGTATACTATTACTTGCAAAAATGTAATTTGATTTTAAAATATGAAACATAATCTCTTCCCTATATGAGGTTTCAGGAAATTTCTTTAGTACTTCATCAAGCGCAACCGCTGCAGCTTGATAATCTGAAATTTTATAATATAGCATAGCAATTTCAAATGCTTTTTTCTCTAGCTTTTTACGCAAATCATCAACTAATTTATTGCATTCTGCCATCCTTTCACTGTTTGGAAATTCATTAATGAAAGTTTGTAATTTAGCCATCGCTAATATTGTATTGGCTTGATCTAAAGTATACTTTGGTGAATCTAAATAGTAGCAATATGCACTCAAAAATTTAATTTCCTCAATTCGATTACTAAAAGGGAAGTTTTTTGCATATTCGTCAAAATAATAACTTGCCAGCATATAATCACGTTGAATATAATAACTATTACCAACATAATAGTGTATCTTCTCGTCTTTATCGGTTCCTTTATAAACAGCTTTTAGATCCTCAAATAAACTAATCGCTCGATAATATTTGCCCTCTTCGTAATAACTTACAGCACTCTTATACTTTAATTCATTATCCTTACTCTTTTGAATCTTTTGATATTGTCCACAAGATGTTAGAACAACTAAGAATACAATTAGCGATATATGGAAACCTCTCTTAATCATGGCGCAAAATTACAAATTTTATTAAAACAAAAAACGAAGCTAATCATCATTTGTTTTACTACCATTATTTTGAGATGATATTTATAAATTTTTAACAAAAAAAATAATGTTTTACATTGAATTCATGCTCTTTGTAATACCAATATAAATTTTTACTTTTGTGCTTTAATTTTATTATAAACTTAAACTTTTTATAAAGTGGATATTTTCAATAAATGTACTAGTGATATGGGCCCTCTTGGGATTTATGCCGACAAAGCTCATGGTTATTTTTCATTTCCAAAATTGGAAGGTGAGATTGCTCCCCGTATGGTATTTCGTGGTAAAGAACGTTTAACATGGAGTTTAAACAACTACCTTGGTCTTGGCAATCATCCTGAAGTTCGTAAAGCAGATGCAGAAGCCGCTGCAAAATATGGGATGGCATATCCGATGGGTGCTCGAATGATGTCAGGTCAAACCAAATATCATGAACAATTAGAGAATGAACTTGCAGCTTTTGTAGGACAAGAAGCCGGATATTTACTAAATTACGGTTATCAGGGAATGGTTTCGATCATTGATTCAATGGTCAATCGTAAGGATGTGATCGTTTATGATTCTGAGGCTCACGCTTGTATTTTAGACGGAATGCGATTACACATCGGTAAAAGATTCGTATATCCACATAATAATATGGAGAAACTTGAATTGCAATTAACCCATGCACAAAAACTTGTTGAACAAACTGGTGGAGGTATACTTGTTATTACAGAGGGCGTTTATGGCATGTCGGGAGATTTGGGTAAACTTGATAAAATTGTCGAACTAAAGAAGAAGTTCAACTTCAGATTGCTTGTAGATGATGCTCATGGATTCGGAACTATGGGGAAAACTGGTGCAGGTACAGGTGAACACTTTGGTGTACAAAAAGATATTGACATTTATTTTGCCACTTTTGCTAAAGCCATGGCTGGAATTGGTGCCTTTGTTGCCAGTAAAAAAGAAGTTATCAAATATCTGGCTTACAATATGCGATCACAAATTTATGCAAAATCATTGCCAATGCCTATGGTAATGGGTGCATTAAAAAGACTTGATATGATCCGTAATGATTCATCGTTTAAAGATAATCTTTGGAAAATAGTTGATGCCCTGCAAAGTGGGCTCAAAGCAAAAGGACTTGATATTGGCGTTACCGAATCACCTGTTACTCCTGTCATGCTTTATGGTGAAATTCCAGAGGCAACACAAATCACAGTTGATCTGAGAGAAAACTATGGTATTTTCTGTTCGATCGTAACATATCCGGTTGTGCCAAAAGGTGTTATTTTGTTGAGAATTATTCCAACTGCAGTTCACACGCTTGAAGATGTAGAATATACCGTAAATGCTTTTGCTGAAGTAAAGAAGAAACTTGAAAATAACAAGTATTCGAAAACTGAATTTGCCGACTGGCAATCATAAATAATCAAAAGCCCTTTCGATTTTATTGAGAGGGCTTTTTTATTCATAATTCTACTGCTTTCCACTACGGCATACTGAATTTATAAAAAAAAGAAGCGGGTCTTGTACGTTGAAAAGACTTCGCTACTTTTGAAAAGGAAGCTAAACCAACGCCTAACTTTTACGAATAACCTGTACAAGGAACAGTCTTCTTTTTATGGGTGCAGGGCAGACCGATCTATGCCTATGAGTCAATAAAAAATCACTGAGTGCTTCAACTGTGAAAAAAGGGATTATCCCACTTTTCATATTCCAATCTAAATCAAATTGTAAAAATAATTAATTCAATTAGATGGATTGCAGGCTCTTCTACCAATTCATCCAGCATGATATATATCAATGGTTAAATAATTAACAATACCCCAAATTATACATATATTTGTATATCTATTTATGTTAATAGCAAGATTAGTAGATATAATCAAACTCAATAACAATCAAATCAAAATTTTATGAAACGAAAACAAAATTTTAAGAACAAACTAGCAGTTATTACAATGGCATTGCTACTTGCAAGCAGTAGTTTATATGCCACCGACGGATACTTTGGCGTAGGTTTTGGCACAAAAAGCAATGGAATGGCAGGTGCAGGAATTGCACTTTTTCAAAACTCATTATTTGGAGCTAACAATCCTGCCGGCTTGGTATTTTTAGGCAATAAATATGGAGTAAGTTTGGCAGTCTTTAATCCGATTCGATCGTACGAAATTACTGGCAATCCAAGTATGTACCCAGGTACTTTTGGGTTAGCACCCGGAAAAGTTGAAAGTGAATCAAATATTTTTCTGATGCCTGCTTTATCAGGTAACTGGATGCTTGACGAGAGCAGTGCCTTCAATGTTTCTTTATTTGGAAACGGTGGAATGAACACCGATTATCCAACTGCAACATTTCATGGCAATTCACCAACCGGAGTTAATTTGATGCAAATGTTTGGAGCATTTACTTACTCACGTAAATTAAGCGATAATTGGAGTGTCGGACTATCTGCTCTTGCCGCATGGCAATCGTTCGAGGCCAAAGGGCTTCAGGCTTTTGCAGGATTTTCGATGGATGGGACCAAATTAACCGATAATGGTGCAAGCTCTACTTTAGGATTAGGAGGGAAACTTGGTATTTATGGTGAAATCACAAAAGGATTAACTTTTGGAGCTACTTACCAAACCAAAATTTCAATGGGAGAATTTGATGAGTATGCAGGATTATTTGCAGAAAAAGGTGATTTTGATGTTCCAGCTACCTGGACAGCCGGTATCGCTTACGAATTCATTCCACAGAAATTGGTCTTTGCATTTGATGTTAAGCAGATATTTTACAGCAAAGTAAAATCTATCGCGAATACCATGATGAGTGCGACCGGACCAAACTTCCCAATGGGAGCAGAAACCGGAGCAGGTTTTGGATGGCAAGACATGACGATTATTAAAGCCGGTTTTGAATTTGCAGCTACAAAAGATTGGACCTTAAGAACCGGTTATTCACACGGAAACAACCCTGTACAAGCAAGCGAAGTAATGTTCAATATCCTGGCACCCGGTGTTATTGATGACCATATCACTTTAGGTTTTTCTAAAAAAATGGGCAAAAATGAATTGAATTTCGCAATTGTTCGTGCATTAGAGAATACTGTTACAGGTCCAAATCCAATGGAAGCACCTGGCCAACAAACTATTGGCTTAACAATGAGTCAATGGATTTTTGAAATTGGTTTTACATTTTAATCTGTCAAAAATAATATTAAAGAAGCTGTTCATGTTGGGCAGCTTTTTTTTTTGCATCAACATTATTAATAATTCGTCTTAAAAAAATATAAGCACTCTTTTGATCAGGGTAAAAATTGAATATTATAGTTTTGCAGATCACCACCATGCAAACAAAATCTAAACATTAATAAGCAACTAGTCAATAGGTATATTCAAACTAATTTAAAATTTTCTAATTTATCGTAATAGTTAATCTACTTAAAAATATATTCTTAACTTGCTTATAAGAATATCACTTATTTGCTCAATTGAATATTAACAGGTTTTACATTTGGTTAGGTGATTCAAATAAATGGTTTTAAACCTCAGGTTAGAAACCTAAACTTTTGTTTTCGGAGTACAACTCCGAGGAATTCAAACAAACTTCTCATCCTCCGAAGCAGATGCGAAAGAGGAATAAAAGCATTTGGACATCACATTATGGTAATTTTAACATCTTCATGAAAAAATCATCTCTCAAACCAAAAAATTTTGCGCTTATCGGTGCATCGGGTTATATTGCTCCCAGACATATGCATAGCATTAAGGAAACCGGAAACAATCTGGTTGCAGCACTCGATCCATTTGACAGTGTTGGGATAATTGATTCATATTTCCCAAATACAGAATTTTTTACTGAACCGGAAAGATTTGACAGGTATCTTGATAAAAAAAGAAGAAATGGTGATGGAAAAATAGATTATGTCAGTATCTGTTCTCCAAATTATCTTCATGATGCTCATATTCGTATGGCTTTGAGAAATGATGCTAACGCCATTTGCGAAAAACCGATTGTATTAAATCCATGGAATATAGATGCCTTGCAAAAAATTGAAAAGGAAAGCGATAAAAAGATTTATAATATCCTACAACTAAGATTTCATCAAAGTATCATTGATTTAAAAAGAGAAGTGGATAATGGACCTAACGATAAAATTTATGATGTTGATTTAACATATATTACTGCTCGAGGGCCTTGGTATTTTATTTCATGGAAAGGTAATCCAGCTAAATCGGGAGGGGTTGCAACAAATATTGGAGTTCATTTTTTCGATATATTGACTTACATCTTTGGTAAATGCAAGAAGAGTGATGTACATTTCCTTGATCAACAAACAAATGCTGGTTTTATGATTCTTGAAAAAGCAAGGGTTCGATGGTTTCTGAGTGTGGATGATAAATGCCTTCCGAAAGAAGCAATTGAAAAAAATCAAAGAACATACAGATCCATTACGATTGAAAACAGAGAAATTGAATTTTCGGGTGGATTTAACGACTTACATACCCTTGTTTATAAAGATATTTTGAATGAAATAGGATTTTCACTCGAAGATGCCCGTGCTGGTATTGAAATGGTATTTCATATTAGAAATGCCAATTCAATTGGTTCAAAGGGAGATTATCATCCATTTTTGAAAAAATAATATTTAAATTTTATAATCAATTTGTGAATACTAACAAAAAAATAGCGACCATAATTGGTGCAAGACCACAGTTTATTAAACATGCTATACTTGAACCTGAACTTAAAAAACATTTTAAGCATATTTCTATTCACAGCGGACAGCATTATGATGCTGAGATGAGTAAGGTTTTTTATGAGGAATTGGGAATTGATTTACCCACCTATACTCTAAATACCAAGGGAACTTCACATGGTGAACAAACTGCTGAAATTTTAATCGATACTGAAAAAATCCTATTAGCTGAAAAGCCGGACATGATCCTTGTATATGGTGATACCAATACGACTCTGGCAGGAGCTATAGCAGCATCAAAACTAAACATCCCTATTGCACATATCGAGTCAGGCATGAGGAGCTTTAATAAGAATATGCCTGAAGAAATCAATAGGATTTTGGTGGATCATTTGTCTGGATTATTATTTGTTTCATCAGATCAATCGGTTGAACAACTGAAAAAAGAAGGTATTTATAGTAATGTTTTCAATTGTGGAGACATCATGAAAGATTTGATCTTTGCCATTATAGAAAAGGGCTTACTTCATAGAAAAGCGATGCCTACTGATATAATTTATTGCACGTTACATCGTCCTTACAATACAGATGAACCAGATAGATTAAAATACATTTTAGATCAACTTAATCATCTGAATAAAAATGTTGTATTTCCAATCCATCCCCGAACAAAAAAAATGATGACTAAATTTAATTTCCATGAGGAAAATTTTACAAACATAGATTTTATTAAACCCCAATCTTATATAAATAATCTAAATTATCTTTATAATTCTGTTGCCCTTGTCACGGATTCAGGTGGGATGCAAAAAGAAGCATATTTTCTCAAGAAAAGATGTATAACCATCAGAACTGAAACTGAATGGACCGAAACTCTAAATAATAACTGGAATGCACTAATATTTAAAAATTTAGCACAGATAAATCAATTGCTTGAGCTTCCATTGGGTTCATGGAATAAAAAACTCTATGGAGATGGGAATGCAAGAAAGATCATAATTGATGAAATAATAAATTATTTCAAGTAATAGAACAATATTAAAATGAATTTTTATTAAAAATTTTTCTTCAGTATTCACTTTATACAGATTCCTAAAATGACAGATTTCAAAGACACTCAAATAACAGTAATTGGACTTGGATATGTTGGTCTTCCACTTGCAGTTGAATTTGCAAAAAAATTCAATGTAATTGGATTTGATACAAATCTTGAAAGGATTAACGAGTTGATAAATTGCTATGATTCAACACTTGAGGTAACTGATTCTGACTTAAAATCTGTTATAACGCGCAATTTTACAAAAAAAAATAAAAGTTTGTTTTTCACTGCTGCAGTAGGCGATATTAAACAATCCAACATATACATTATTACAGTTCCTACACCCATAGATAAGAATAACAAACCCGATTTAGCTCCTCTGATAAAAGCTTCTGAAACAGTTGGAACTGTACTAAGCAAAGGAGATATTGTGATATATGAATCGACAGTATATCCGGGTGCAACAGAAGAAGAATGTGTTCCAATACTTGAAAAATTTAGCGGATTAAAATTCAATACCGAATTCTATTGTGGCTATTCGCCAGAAAGAATAAATCCGGGTGACAAAATAAATACTTTCAGAACTATAAAAAAGGTGACCTCCGGTTCCAACCCGGAGATCGCTCAAATTGTTGATAATCTTTATAATAAAGTATTACTGAATGGAACTTATATGGCATCATCAATTAAAGTGGCTGAAGCCTCAAAAGTAATTGAAAATGCCCAGCGAGATTTAAACATTTCATTTGTTAATGAACTTGCAATTATTTTTGATAGGATTGGGATTGATACAACAGAAGTAATTGAAGCTGCAGGATCCAAATGGAATTTTGTAAAATTGCGCGTTATAACAGATTTTAAGTCAGA
>PHDM01000106.1 GCA_002840985.1 Bacteroidetes bacterium HGW-Bacteroidetes-17 | reverse complement strand
TTAAACAATCGCCCTATTATAAAGCTACTTCAAATGATATTGATTGGCTTAGTAAAGTTAAAATGCAGGGAGCAATTCAAAAGTGGGTCGATCATTCAATAAGCGTAACGGTTAATGTTCCAAAAGAAGCGACCGAAGATTTGGTAAGTAAAATTTACCAAACTGCATGGGAAAGCGGATGTAAAGGAATGACCATCTATCGCGATGGTTCCCGATCAGGTGTTCTTGTTTCAAACGATGACAATAAGAAAGAAAAAGAAAAAGAGAAAGAGAACGAGAACGAATTCAAAGAAACCAAGGCCCCAACCCGGCCAAAAATATTGGAAGCTGAGATTGTACGATTCCAGAATGATTATGATAAATGGATCGCAGTAATTGGTGTTCTGGATCAAAAACCTTACGAAATTTTTACCGGAAAAGCAGACGGATTCTTTATTCCTCCATTTGTTACTAAAGGTTGGGTTATCAAAAATAAAAACGAAAAACAAGTTACCCGATACGATTTTCAGTTTGAAGATAAAGATGGTTATAAAGTTACCATCGAAGGTTTATCACGTTCATTCGATAAGGAATATTGGAATTATGCTAAATTAATTTCGGGAATCTTACGACATGGGATGCCGATCCCGTTTGTTACTCAACTTATTAATAATTTGACCCTGGATGATGAGTCGATCAATACCTGGAAAAACGGAGTAATCAGGGCATTAAAAAAATACATTCCTGATGGAACTGAGGTGAAAAAAACAAGTTGCCCGGAATGTGGAGATAACGAGGGCCTTGTTTATCAAGATGGTTGTTTAACCTGCACATCGTGTGGTTATTCAAAATGTGGTTAACAATACGCTTATACTTAAACTTAATTCGCCCGGGCTTTATGTCCGGGTTTTTTTTACCAAAAAAATCTAGAAACTCATTTTGTGGTAATCGAATTCCTGGCTATCAACAAATTTTTTAATGATCGAGGCCATTCTGGTAAAAATCTGTAACCCATTCTTATTGAACCATTCAATTGCTTCTTGTTTTCCACGGCATGCATCTGCCAAAATAATTAACAAATCAAAGTGATTATCTTTTAGCCATTGGTAGGCTTTTTGATCATTTGTAATTGCTGCATCAAGTGCTGCAAATCGGGAGTATCCATTTTTAATGAGCCAATTTACAGCCTCATCACTTCCTCTGATTGCCGTTGATAGAGCTGCTAATTCCGGATATCCGTTTTCCAATAGCCAATCCAATATTTTTTTGTTGCCATCAATGGTTTCGGTAAAAGCAACTAAGATTTTGGCAGGATATTTTTCCATGATTTAATATACCTCTGTTTTAATTCCTAGAGTATTAACCCTTGATGCAATTTCCATTAGTTTTTCTTTGGGGATTTTATTTAAGTCTTGTGCAGGTGTCTCGCGGTCGATAGGATAGATCATCACCTTTTTAGGATTTATTTTTTTGATGTGATCAAGCCATAAGCTCACTTCTTCTTCAGTAGTGTTATCAATAATTTTCCCATCAACATTGCCCGATAAAAATAAAGTCTGAACAATGAGGTCTCCCTTAAAGAGACAGAGATTTTCAACATGTTGTGCAAGACTTATATTTGATTTGGCTAAATTTATTCTCTGATATTGGGTTTCAGAACCGCAATCTAATTTTAAAATATTATTATCAACTTTTAAGAGCGCATTAAAAATTCCGGGCTTGTGAACCAAACTGGCATTTGATAAAACAGTGGTAGATGCTTTCGGAAAAAATTCATCCCTTAACAAAATGGTGTCATCAACTATTTTTGCAAAATCAGGATGGATGGTTGGCTCACCATTTCCGGCGAAAGTTATATTATTCGGCACCACTCCATCTTTAAGAAGTTGTTCTAGTTTCTGTCTTAAAAGTAAGGCGATCTCTTCTCTTTTGGGAAGCGGTGAATGCTTGGTCTTATGTTCTTCATTCCATCCGCATTCGCAGTACACACAATTAAAGGTGCAATATTTATAATCAATCGGCAAAAGGTTTATTCCCAGCGAAACTCCAAGTCGGCGGCTTTTTACAGGGCCAAAAATGATTTCATTAAATAAAAATCCGGACATAGTTTGTTTTTTGCAAAATTAGCGAATATCCTGCATTTCTTTCTAATCAGAATGCATGTTTTCTCCAATCATGTGAAAGTTGCGGAAAAGTACTAATTTTGATTAATTAAACCATGGATACACTCGATCAAATAAAAGCACCTATTAAGATTTACCTGAAGGATTTTACTAAGGAATTCAATCAGTCGATGAAAAGTAGGGTTCCGCTACTCAATACGATTACCAGATATATGGTAAAGCGAAAAGGAAAACAAATCAGGCCAATATTTGTTTTCCTGTCAGCCGGAATTTGTGGTGAAATTTCAGCAAAAACAAGTAGGGCAGCCTCTTTGATCGAGCTGCTTCATACTGCTACCCTGATTCACGATGATGTTGTGGATGAATCGTACAAGCGACGTGGGTTTTTCTCGTCGAATGCTTTACGGGGCAATAAAATTGCGGTGCTGGTTGGCGATTTTTTACTTTCAAGAGGGCTCCTCCTGTCCGTTAAAAATAATGATCATGATTTGCTGAAAATAGTTTCGGATGCAGTGCAGGAAATGAGCGAAGGGGAATTGCTTCAAATTGAAAAGGCAAGGAAACTTGATATTGAAGAGGATATCTATTTTGAAATCATCAGGAAGAAAACAGCCACCTTAATCGCGTCATGTTGTGCCACCGGAGCTGCATCTGTTGGAGCTTCTGCAAATCAGGTGGAAGCATTCTGGGAATTCGGCGAAAATGTTGGAATTGCATTCCAGATTAAGGATGATATTTTTGATTATCAGCAAAGCACGAATAAAGAAAAACCGGCAGGAATTGACATTAAAGAAAAGAAAATGACCCTTCCACTCATTTTTCTGTTAAAAAATTCAAGTTATGTTGAGCAACGAAAAATAATTTATCAGGTCAAAAATAAAAGCAGGGATCCGAAAATAGTTGCCGAAATCATTGAGAAAGTCAAACAATCGGGAGGGATCGAATATGCGAAAAAACACATGAACCATTATCACAATCTGGCACTTGATTTTTTAAAACAATTTCCGGAAAGCGAATTCAAGACATCCCTTCAAACCCTTGTTGAATACACAACAAGTCGAAATAGATAATTAAAGTAGCCTTTGGCTGTTGGCTATTAGCTCTTAGTATACTTTACCAAAAGTCAATCGCTTATTGCCAACAGCATTTTTAGTCTGAAATTATTCTATCGGATATCTATTGAAATTTCCATTTAATGCCACATCCAAGTCGTGGGAATTGTTCTTTATTTATTTCTTTTCCATTCACAATGGCTTCAAGTGCATTTCTGAAATCAGAACCGGTGACCGGAACATTATTTCCCGGGGTTGAGCCATCCAAACGACCGCGATAAACACATTTTAAATCGCCATCAAAAATGTTAAAATCAGGCGTACAAGCAGCACTATAGTTCATCGCAATATTTTGGGATTCATCGTACAAATAACTAAAAGGGAAATTTAAACTTGTTGCCCAATCTTTCATCTTTTCCGGATTATCTTCAGGATAATTTGCCACATCGTTTGAGTTGATCGCGATAAATGAAATTCCTTTGGGCATGAAATTGTTTGCAATCGCAATAAATTCATGGATGATGTGTTTGACAAACGGACAATGGTTACAGATAAATGCAATTACTGTTGCTTTATCTGATTTTAGTTCATCTAATGATTTATGTACCCCACTCACCGGATCGAAGAGTTTAAAATTAGGAGCAGTAAACCCAAGGGGTATTTGTATCGTTTCTGTAGCAGCCATAGTTTTTTTAGTTTTGAGAAAATCTCTTAGTCAGAAACAAATTTGATGTTTCTTTTTAGTCCTGCAAATTTAGTTCTTAATACCGCGGAGTTTTTAAATAAATTGTTAAATTTTCCTTTTTCAAGATTTTGCCAATCTTCATTCTTCATTTGAGTCAGATCATCAGAGGGTTTAAATTCGGGAATTAAGGTAGGGATTGCTTTCTTATTCCATGGACAAACATCCTGACAAATATCACAGCCGTAAATCCATTTGTTAAATGAGTTTTTGTAACGATCAGGAATTTCATCTTTATTTTCGATGGTTAGGTATGAAATACATTTTCTCGCGTCCAATCGATATGGAGCAACCAATGCATTGGTTGGGCAGGCATTGAGGCATTTGGTACAAGAGCCGCAATAATCTTCAATGGGTTCATCAGCATCTAAATCCAGATCAATAATAATCTCCCCGATAAAAAAGAATGAACCTTGTTCTTTCGTAATTAAGCAGGTGTTTTTTCCAATCCACCCGAGTCCGCTTTTTTGTGCCCATCTTTTATCCAGCACAGGGGCCGAGTCGACAAAGATTCGGGAAGTTCTCTTGCCACATAATTCTTCAATGAAACTTAACAGTTCTGAAAGTTTGTCTTTGAGTACAAAATGATAATCTATGCCGTAGGCATATTTCGAAATTTTATATTGATCTTCGGTATGAAGCTGTTTTTCAGGAAAATAATTCAGCAAAACCGAAATAACCGATTTTGCATTTTCAACTAAAAGGCGCGGATCGGTGCGCTTTTCAAAGTGATTTCTCATGTAGGCCATTTCACCTTCGTGATCCTGATCCAACCATTTCTTTAAAAAAACCGCGTCTTCAACTAAAAAGTTAGCTTTAGAAATACCACATGCATGAAAGCCAATTTTTAGGGCATAGTTTTTAATCTTCTCCGAAAATGTTTTTTGCTCAAGCATCAGTTCTTATTTAATAAAAATAATTCCCCGAAGCACTGCTTCGGGATTTCCTCATATTCTCCACTGAATAGGGGAGATGTCAGTCGAAAGACTGACAGAGGGGTAAAATAATAAAAATTCGTTTTTCATCCTTAACCTAAAATAAAGTTGACGAAATACCCCTTAGTTTTGCTACAGTGATTCTCAACCTTAAGAATTTTTTTATTTAAAAAAGAGAAGACTGATCTTTTTCTTTTACTTTCCCCAAGTGCTTATAGGCCAAGGCTGTGACCTCACGTCCACGTGGGGTACGCATCATATATCCTTCCTGAATCAGAAAGGGTTCATAAACTTCTTCAATGGTTCCGGCTTCTTCGCCAACTGCGGTTGAAATGGTTGAAATCCCCACCGGGCCACCTTTGA
Organism: Bacteroidetes bacterium HGW-Bacteroidetes-17; assembly: GCA_002840985.1. Classification (GTDB taxonomy): domain Bacteria; phylum Bacteroidota; class Bacteroidia; order Bacteroidales. The sequence continues at coordinate 7,847 of PHDM01000106.1, read as the reverse complement.
ACTTTTCAATGATCGTTAATAGGATGCGATTATCCATTTCGTCAAGTCCGTTTTTATCAACATTTAATGCGGCAAGAGCATATTGAGCAATGGCTAAATCGATGTTTCCGTTCCCTTTTATTTGGGCAAAATCGCGCACGCGCCGCAAAAGTAGGTTTGCAATTCGTGGGGTTCCCCTGCTTCTTCTTGAGATTTCAGAGGCAGCATCTTCGGTCAACCTGACATTTAAAATGGTGGCTGATCGTTTGATGATCGCCTTTAAGGTATCAGCATCGTAATACGAAAGTCGTGAATTAATTCCGAATCTGGAACGTAATGGAGCTGTCAGTAATCCGGAGCGGGTTGTTGCTCCAATTAAGGTGAATGGATTTAGTGTTATTTGCACACTGCGGGCATTCGGGCCTGATTCAATCATGATATCAATCTTGAAATCTTCCATAGCCGAATAAAGGTATTCCTCAACTACCGGGCTTAAACGATGAATTTCATCAATAAACAACACATCATTTTCTTCCAGGTTTGTAAGTAAACCGGCCAAATCTCCGGGTTTGTCCAAAACAGGCCCTGACGATACCTTAATTCCAACATTTAATTCGTTCGAAATAATATAGGACAAAGTGGTTTTTCCTAAGCCCGGTGGGCCATGTAAAAGGACGTGATCCAAGGCCTCGCCTCTTTGTTTGGCCGCTTCAACAAAAATTTTAAGGTTCTCAACTACTTTTGGCTGACCATAGAAATCCCCAAAGTCGGCTGGTCGAAGTACCTTTTCAATTTCCTTCTCACCGGGGCTTAAATGATCTTTATCCGGATCTAAATTTTCGTTCATTTATCGATCAATATTTTAAATAACAAATGTAACAAATTAAGGGATTCCATCTTAAGCTTAAAGTTTTACGACCTAAAACATGGTTTTAGGATAAATAATTAGCTAAATTAGCCGTGATATCCATCTTAATTCGTTCGATTATGAAAGAGATCATTGTAGCCATCGATTTTTCAAATTGCTCACTTCACGCACTTGATTATGCCATTATGATTGCAAATCATCACCATGCTAATGTTAAAATGATATGGGTTGACAATCAATCCTCACCGGAAATGGTTTTCACACATGAAGAGCAGGCAGTAAGACAAGAAATGAAAGGTTATTTTGAAGAAATTCTTTTGAAATACGGTCCTAAGTTAATCAAGGGAAAACTTGATTATAAGCTAAGAATGGGAAAGGTTTTTAATGAAGTTTCTGCTCAGGCAAAGCATGATGATGCTTTTTTAATTGTTACAGGAACTCATGGGGTTAGTGGTTTTGAAAAATATTGGGTTGGAAGTAATACCTATAGAATTGTAACCAACGCACCTTGTCCAGTTGTTATTGTACGAAAGGAATTTGCTTTTGGAAATACGATTAAGAATTTAGTTATTCCGATTGATAGCACTAAAGACTCAATTGAGAAATTGATTTTTACTTCAGAATTGGCAAAAGTTTTTGATGCACAGTTACACGTTTTGGCGGTTTATCCTCAAATGATAAAGGCTTTAAAGCTTAAAGTGGATCAAAATATTGAAAAAGCAATACAATATCTTGATGAAAATAAAGTTAAATTTGCAGTCGAAACGGTGATGTCTGATGATTTAACCGGAGCGCTTATTAATTATGCTACCTTGCAAAAAGTAGATTTAATTGCAATAATGACCGAACAAGGAGTTACGAATTCAAGCGTATTTCTTGGGCCCAATGCTAGGCAAATAATTAACAATTCGCCCATTCCGGTTCTGAACATCAGGCCAAAAATATAGGAGTAAAAACATGAGTTTGAAAAAATATTTCCTAATACTGATAATACTGATTACTTCGTGCTCAATATTTGCACAACAATTTCGTGCAAATGAGCAGGTCAGAATTCATCAGGATGAACGAATTGATAGTTTGGTTTCTTTTCATCGGGTATTAAATGAATATAACTTGGCAAATGAAGAGCATAACGGAATAGAAGGATATCGGATCCATTTGTATTTTGAATCCGGAAATAATTCGAAGGCCCGTACCATGAGCGTAAGAGATGAGTTTTTAAGAAGATATCCGGAGGTTGGAGCTTATGTAATTTATGGCTCTCCTTACTATCGGTTAAGGGTGGGCGATTTCAGATCAAAAATCGAAGCAGAGCAATTTCTTCAACAGATTATAAGAAGTTATCCTGCAGCATATGTTATAAAAACAAAAATCAAATTTCCCCAATTAGATTAAAATTAATTCAATTCTCAGATGATAAAAAACATTCTGGTTGCAATTGATTTCTCAAAATGTTCAATAAATGCACTTGAACACGCAATTAATATTGGAAATAAAGCGGCTGCTAATATTGTAATGGTATGGGTAAATCGGCCCGATTACTCAAAGGATATTTTTATTGATCTGTCAGCGAATATAGTGGATGAGGTTGAAAATCGTTTTAAAGCTTTGATCGAAAAATATGCAAAGATTTTCAAGCATAAACTGAACTATAAAATAAAAACCGGAAAAATTTACAGTGAAATTGTGGATGAGGCTGAAAAATCGAATGCTTCTATCATCATCACCGGGACACATGGCTCATCAGGATTTGAAAAATTTTGGCTTGGAAGCAATGCCTACAAAATAGTAATGTCGACTACTTTGCCGGTCATTACAATACCTGCCAGCTCGCAAATTGCAGTTAACTTGTCTAAAATTGTTTTACCCATCGATAGTACTCCTGAAACAAGACAAAAAATAATTTTCACCGGGATCATCGCCGGATTATTTAAGGCAAAAGTGTTTGTTTTGGCTGTAAATTCATCGAAATCTGAATCAGTAATTGGAAGGGTCAGGAAATATGCGAATCAAGTGATCGAATATTTTAAAGAAGAAGACATTGAATTCGATCTTACAACTGTGGATGCTGAAAATGTAACGCAGGCAAGCATTCAATACGCAACAAAAATTGAAGCGAATTTGATTTCAATCATGACCGAACAGGAAAAGTCGACCGCTAATATCCTGTTAGGACCCTATGCTTCGCAGATGATAAATACTTCGCCCATTCCCGTTCTTTGTATTCATCCCAAAATTCTTTCGGAAACAATATCACACAAAAAGTCATTATAAAAAAAAGACCCTCAACTTAATTAAGGGTCTATTTTATAAGTATAAAATGATGTAACCTTAGTTCCGATTTATGGCATTCAAATTTTCAAATGCAATTTTAAGTCTATCTACAATTGCCAATTCTCCTGATCTTAACCATTTTCGTGGATCATAATATTTTTTATTGGGTTTATCTTCACCTTCGGGATTGCCAATTTGAGCTTGTAGGTAATCGCCGTATTTTTCCACATAGTTTTTTACACCCAACCAAAATGCCCACTGCGTATCGGTATCGATATTCATCTTCACAACTCCGTACGATATGGCTTCCTTGATTTTTGCAGGCTCGCTTCCGGATCCACCATGAAAAACAAAGCTTACGGGATTAATATTGGTATTGAATTTCTTTTGAATATACTCCTGAGAATTTTTCAAAATAATAGGTTCTAAATTTACATTTCCCGGCTTGTAAACACCGTGAACATTCCCAAATGCCGCTGCAATGGTAAATCGGTTGCTTATTGAGCTTAGTGCTTCATACATTGCAGATACCTCCTCGGGTTGCGTATATAATTTCGAACTGTCAACTCCTGAATTATCAACTCCGTCTTCTTCTCCACCTGTAATACCAAGTTCTATCTCGAGGGTCATCCCAATTTTACTCATGCGTGTTAGATATTGTTTGCAAATTGCAATATTTTCTTTCAAAGTTTCTTCCGAAAGATCGAGCATGTGAGAGCTGAACAAAGGTTTACCAAATTGTTTGAAATGTTTTTCACCGGCATCCAATAATCCGTCAATCCATGGTAAAAGTTTTTTTGCGGCATGATCGGTATGAATAATCACCGGAATCCCATATTGTTCGGCCATTAGATGAATATGAAGTGCGCCCGAAATGGTACCTTGCAAAGCTGCTTTACCGCCATCATTATTTGCACCCTGACCACCATAAAACTGTCCGCCACCACTCGAAAACTGAACAATAACAGGAGAATTGACCACTTTTGCAGCTTCTAAAACCGCATTAATTGAGTCGGTTCCAACAACATTTACAGCCGGTATAGCAAATTGATTGGCTTTTGCAATTCTAAAAATTTCCTGAACATCATCTCCGGTCACTACGCCGGGAGCAACTTTATCAAATACTTTTTCTGACATGAGTTTTGGTTTGATTGATTAGAGTTCAAAAATAAGCAATTTCATCGTGTAAAAAAGATACATTTCATGAATTGTTTTAAAATGTGGATTCAGGAAATTATGAAATAAAAGTTACATTAAAAATACACCTTGGTTTTTCATGTTATTACGAATCGATTCAGGCCATAAACTTACCTGTACCTCCCCGATGTGTTTCCTTTTCAGCATAAACATACATAGGCGTGATTGCCCAATCCCGCCACCAATGCTTTGAGTGAGCTTGTCATTTAAAATTTGTTGATGGAAAAACAATTCTTTTCTTGAGGATTTACCACTAATTTCCAACTGCTTAACCAGTGCATCTTTATCAACGCGTATACCCATTGACGAAAGCTCGAATGCACTTTTAAGCTCAGGATGCCAAACAATGATATCTCCGTTTAAACCTTTAAACCCGTTAACGGTACTTGTTGTCCAGTCGTCGTAATCGGGAGCCCGGCCATCGTGTACTTCGCCCGAACTTAATTTGCCCCCGATACCGATAATAAAAACAGCTTTATGCTTTTTTATAATTTCCGATTCCCGTTCACGGGGAGTTAATGCAGGATAAAGCGCTAAAAGTTCTTCTGCATGGATAAAAGTTATTTGGTCGGGCAAAATTGCCTTGTGTTCTGGGTATTTTTCTTGCACTAACAGTTCCGTTTTCTTAATGGCTTCATATATTTTCATTACTTCAGATTTTAAAGTTGATAAACTTCTTTGTTCGGAAGTAAGATGTTTTTCCCAGTCCCACTGGTCAACATAAATAGAGTGAATGGAGGAAAAATCTTCATCAGGACGGATGGCCCTCATATCGGTGAGTATTCCTTTGTCGGCTTCAACACCTAATTCTTTTAGGCGCAATCGCTTCCATTTTGCGAGTGAGTTAACGATAACAGCTTTTTGTTCCTGAAGTGCTTTTATTGGGAATTCAACAACTCTTTCAATTCCGTTTAAATCATCGTTGATGCCGGTTCCGTCCAAAACCATGAGCGGAGCAGATATTTTGTAAAGATCTAGTTGTTTTAAAAGTAATTTTTCAAATGTTTCTTTAACGAAACTAATGGATTGTTCTGTTTTTAAAAAGTCGGTTTTCATGTTTTAAGATTTTAAACTCAAGACTCAGGATACCAGATTAGTATAAGAGCTTTTTGTCATGATTCGAATGATTATTATGGTTTATGATGAAATAAAAAAGCCTGCTGAAACAGCAGGCTTAGGACATAGGAAATGCACAGCCTGCTAAGGTGAAAAATTATTATTATTGAAATTGTTATTCAGGTTATACATTTCTGTTTTTTTTGTGCAAAAAAAAAGCCCTCCGATTTCGGAAGGCTTTTTAAAAATATTTTTTACAATTTAAAAAATAAGCTTTCCGACATCTAATAAATAGTTATTAGCGTTATTATTGGTAAGATTATTATTTAAATTTCTGAACATTCGTTACGTGATTTTGTGCCGACAAATTTAGGCGTATTTTTTAAAAAACCAATAAAAAACTATTTTTTTTAATCAGAACCTACATTCTTTTGATAATTACAAAAATGAATTCTTAACTTTGCGACTTCAAATAATGGCTCCGTAGTTCAACTGGATAGAATATCTGACTTCGGATCAGAGGGTTAGGGGTTCGAATCCCTTCGGAGTCACTTACTGATTAAAACATTTTTAAGGAAGGCAAAAGCAGGCACTAAAAAGCTTGCTTTTTTATTAAGGTACAATTGAGAATGAAAAGCATTTATCAAATGTTGTTTTTATAATAGAAATTTAACTGATCAAATAATTTCTAATAATTTAATCACCCCATTTTCCCTTTAATCATTGAGGCATAGCGGCGGCTCATGGTAAATGGTTCTTCAACACCTTTCAGGTAAACCCGGAAACTGTTATTAAACCAGTCTTCTACTTTAAGTACCGTATCAATATTGATAATTGTAGATCGATGGATGCGGCAAAAATTATTTTCAGGCAAACGTTCTTCCCATTCCTGCATCGACTTGTTGGTCAGTCCGTGTTTGCCATCACTGATAAAAACTTCGGAGTAATCTCCGGCAGAAGAGATATGCGTAATGGTGTTGATTTTCAGAAAAATGTAGTGCGATTTGAACAGGATAAACAACCTGTCATCATTACATAATTTCCTTCTAGGTTCCAGGTTTACTGGTTCTTCCTCATTTAAACGGGCAATGGTTGCTTTTAATCTTGATGGAGATACCGGTTTCATCAGGTAATCCATTGCATTTACTTCAAATGCCCTTAGGGCAAATTCATCGTAGGCAGTTACAAAAATAATTTTAGCTTTTGTGTTAATTCTTTCCAGAAGATCGAACCCCGATTCTCCGGGCATTTGAATATCCAGAAAAATAATATCCGGTTGAGTTTCTTCTATCAGTGCAATCGCAGATTTAACATCTTCTGCTTCACCAATTATTTCCACTAGGCCAACTTCTGAAATGATTGATTTTAAAGCTTGTCGCGCCAATCGTTCATCATCAACAATAATTGCGGATATTTTCTTGTTCATTATCTGAGCTCTGCTTTAATGTTTTTTTTGAATTTCAATCCTTGCTTCTACATACTCTTCAACCTCCTTAATTTCAAATTTACTCCGCCCTGGAAAGGCATTCTCCAATCGAAGTTGTATGTTTTTAAGTCCTATTCCTGTTCCGTTTCCAATTTTTTTTTCGCTTGGAGGAATCCATTTTCCTGTATTTTTCACAATCAGCGAAAGATTTCCTTCACTAACCTTCGCATGAATAAATATTTTTAAGGGCATGGTGCTTGTTTTCATACCATATTTAACTGCATTTTCGACCAGAGGATGAAGTATAAAACTCAAGACAGGATAATCTTCGGCCGCCGGATCAATATCAATGTTCACATCCAGCTTCGATTCAAAACGCTTTTTTTCAATCGAGAAAAAATGTTTGACAGCTTCAAGCTCCTGGCTCAACGGCACATCTGAATAGTTTTTGCCGACAAGTGAATAGCGTAAAAATTCTGACAATTCGCTTACCATCTCTTTTGTTGCCTTTTTATCTTCATCGATCAAAGCATAAATTGAATTGAGGGAGTTGAAAAGAAAATGCGGATTAAGCTGGTATCTGAGCATTTGTAGTTGTGCACTTTGGGCTAAATGATTTGCTTTTTCAACCTGATCCCGATCATGAATGGATTGTTTCCAGTATTTGATTCCAAAATATAAAAGACTCCAGACAAAAAAGATGGGAAAATTCCACATAATGGCTGATAAGCTACCTGGTAAACTTATTTGTTTGAAAGGTATACCGAAGAATTCATTAAAAGGAAATACGAACAGATATGTTATAACCGAAGCGATATATGAAACAACGGCAATGATGATAATTGTCCGGAAAACAAAATATTCTTTTTTATATAGATAGCGATAAAGATATCTCATACCAACTGTCAAGGTAAATGCAACCAAATCGACACATAAAGAATTAAGAAGATGTGAAAATGGAATTTCATTGCCGGAGATAAATGCCTTAGACAACTGTTGAATGTCAATGGTAACTTTAACTAAAATCCAGCCAAGTATCTGGATTTG
>PHDM01000105.1 GCA_002840985.1 Bacteroidetes bacterium HGW-Bacteroidetes-17 | reverse complement strand
AATTCTATTACGTCCCTATGGGACTTAAAGGGGCAAGGAGGTCGGTTTTATTCCTACCGATATTACATCCCTAACGGGACTGTCCCGTAGGGATAAGATATTGGTAGTATGCAAGTTATAAGTAACATGATAAGTCCTGTAAGGACGTAATATTAATTAATCGGTCAGTAATGATTAGATATAGGAAATACTTTAATTGATGGGCTTCATAAAACTAAAAATGAATTTCTTCCGGAAGAGAATGTCGAAGCAATTAACTTGTTGGTTACACAAATTAAAAGATCAGGTTAGGTTCTATAAAAGCTTCGTGTAGATCTTCTGAACCTCTTCCCTGCTGAGCGCTTCTTTATAAACCCGAAAATCGCTAATGAATCCATCAAAGAAATAAAAATCATCACTTAGGCCATATCGACCATAGCCCAAAGTAAATATTTCTTTGGTTGGTACCGACGAAAAGAAATCAGTATAGCCTGAGTTTGATCCTAAATTATAGTTTCTGTGTGTTAACTCAATCCCATTTAAGTATCCTGTATTCCCTCCGGGGCCTACCACGGCAACGAAATGATACCAGGTGTTTTCGTCAAGATTTTCATTACTGTCAAAACAAAAATTTGCGTTAACGATGGTAAAATAAAGTTTTCGGTTATCCAAATTATCACTATGCCCCACTTCAATAATCAGGCTTTGGTGTGGAGCACCAATTGATGACTCCCCAAAATAAACAATGGGCTGAATTTTTCCGTTAAAATTCCTGAATTTAAATTGAATCGAAATACTCCCGTGTTCAAGGGTATTAAATTTTGATGCAGAAGTTATGGGGATATCGATATAATCATTCCCATCAAAAGCGATCGTTGGTTTATTATCTTCAATCCACCATTGCCCTCCAACTAAATTACCATGGTTTTGGTTCGTTGTTGCATCGAAAACCTTTATCCCTGTCGGGGTTTCAAAATTGTAATGAATGATTGGAACCGGATCTTTGTTTTCGTCAGTTACATCAACTTCTGCGCTACTTTTACCACAGCCCATCACAATCAATACAAGTATGATGAGCGAGAAAAAATTCTTTTTTGCAATCATATAACATCCGTTAATTATGGTTGTTCAAAAATAATTCGTTTTTCTAATTTTGTAAAGAAGAATCTGCAGCTAAATATATAAAAGCGAATGCGTTTTGCTAAAAACAAAATAACTTCTAATTAGAGAATCTTGACCTAGGCCTTATAATTATTTACCTGCCCTAAATTAGGTAAATTGCCTACTTAAATTCCTTGTTTTTGACTTAGATTTGAGCACACTTGAATTATTAAACACGGAAGCAAAAAATAAAATGCATGTTACGTTATTTCCACTATTGGATTCTAACAGTTGTTAAGCAAATTAGTAGATTAAAAACGGGAAACCATAAAGCCGTAATTCTACTTGTATCTTTCCTTTTATTTACTGTCTTAAACGGGATATCACAAACTAGCACTCTTGATAGTCTTAAGTATGCTGCATCAAATGCCTCGGATAGTAATAAATCTAAAATATTATTGTCAATAGCTAAAGAATACATGTACACCAATGATGACAGCTTGGTTTTTTATGGAAATAAAGCCATTGATTATGCATTATTATTAGAAGATAAAACCATGAGAATTGAGTCTCTAATTGAATTAGCATCCATTAACACTAATATAGGAAATAGGGAAAGGTCTCTGCTTTTATATAATCAAGCAAAACAATTATGCTTAAAAGAAGGGAATCAATATCTTCTTGCAAAAATTTATATGGATTTAGAGAGATATTATAGTGCATTATCAGATTATGCCAGCAGTCTATGTTGTTTAGATACTGCATTAAGTATTATTAAAGACAATAACATTTCCAAACTTAAGCCAATTATTTATAATGCTTATGGCAATTTATATTCTTTAATTCAAAACTTTCCACTTGCCTACGATTATACGAATCTGGCAATTAGTTTTTCTACGAATGAAACAGTCAAAACAAATTATATTGAAAATTTATTATTGCTTGGTAAAATATTCTCTTATACTAATGAACTAGACTCATCTTTGTATTATTACAGTGAGGCATTGGCGCTTGCAAAAGAAGAAAATTACAAAGGATTAATACAACAGGCATATGCACAAATCTCTACTTATTATATTGAAAAAATGGAATATGATAACGCTAATTATTATATCGACTCCTCAATATTTTATTGCATTGAATTAGCATTGCCAATCGAGCTAGCATCATTAATTACGTTCAAAGCTCACGTATTATCATTAAAAGGTGATTATGAAAACACACTTAAATATAACTTACAGGCATTAGAAATTCGTAAAAGAATAGGGAATAAAGCGTCAATATGTTCTTCATTATTAAATATTGGAGGTAACTATATTAAATTAATGGAATACGAGAAAGCCCATTTTTATCTTAATCAAGGCATCAAAATAGCTGAATCTCAAAAATTGTTATTTCTTTTAGCTAATGGGTATGATAAATTATCTGAGCTTAATAAATTAGAGGGTAATTTTAAAAAAGCACTTTATTTTACTGAATTAAAAACACTTTACAACGATTCAATTACAATAAACAGAACCAATGATAAGGTAATATTTTTTAAAAACCAATTTGAATTGGAAAAGCTAAAAACACTTGAGGAAAAAATAAAACTCGAGAAAAAATCTATCGAATCAATTTTCTTAATTATTACAATAATCTTATCTGTTAGTCTTATTTTTCTTTTGATGAGAATTAATTATTTAAGTAAAAGAAGGACTAAAGAAATTATTAAAGCCAAAGAAAGAGCAGAAGAAAGTGATAGATTAAAATCCGCATTCTTAGCAACCATGTCACATGAACTAAGGACTCCCTTAAATGCTATTATAGGATTTTCCAACTTAATTGATGAAGGCACACCTATTAAAGATGCTGTGCAATATAGCAAGACCGTTAATGCAAGTGGAAATCATTTACTTAACATCGTTGAAGATTTATTCGATATATCCCTTATAGAGGCAGGTCAAATAAAAACAGCAAAACAAACTATCGATTTACTGCATGTTCTTGAAGAATTGAAAGTAATCATTGAAAATGAACAAAAAAACCTAAAAAAAACCCACCTTGACTTAAGTTTGGAAATCCCAGCAAACATTAAAAAGATAAGTCTAAGTATTGATGTGTCAAAGTTTAAGCAGTTGCTTATAAACCTATTAAAGAATGCATTAAAATTCACCCATGAGGGTCATGTGCATTTTGGATTTGAATTAGAAACAAAAAAGAACAGACTTAAATTTTATGTTGAAGATACAGGTATTGGTATTTCAAAAGAAATGCAAGGAATCATATTTGATGCTTTCAGACAAGTTGATGAGACATACACTAAATCTTATGGTGGAACAGGAATAGGTTTATCCATTTCTAAGAAAATAGTTAAGATTCTGGGTGGTGAGATTTGGGTAGAGTCTGAATTAGGTAAGGGCAGTACATTTTTCTTTACAGTTCCTTATGATGGGGTTGATGATGAGAAAGATAGTAACGAATCAAATCTTCAAGATGCTCAGAAGACGAAAAAAGACTATAGTAATAAACTAATCCTGGTCGTTGAAGATGATGATTCGAGCTATGATTATTTAAATGCAGTACTTGAGATGCAAGAAGTAAACACATTAAGGGCAAAAAACGGCAAAGAAGCTATCGGATATTGCAAAGAAAAGCCAGCCATTAATTTAGTGCTAATGGATATTAACATGCCAGTCATGAATGGATATGAAGCTACCAAAGCCATTAAAAAATTCCAGCCTAATCTCCCAATAATTGCTCAAACAGCCTATGCTATTTCAGGTGATAGGGAAAAGGCACTTGCAAACGGTTGCGATGATTATATTTCAAAACCATTGAAAAAAGAAGAGTTATTCATGTTACTTAATAAGTATTTGAAGTAATATAATGGGTTGTCCTTTGTGAATATTGCTATGTGGTCATTTTTGAGAGGTACCGGGACAAAGGATTATTCATGTTTTTTCCACCACTAAAGAAAAAAATCCTTGTAAAATTGATTTACAAGGATTTTTGATGTAGTCCGTAGGGGAATCGAACCCCTGTTACCAGGATGAAAACCTGGCGTCCTAACCCCTAGACGAACGGACCTTTTGTTTTGTGGGTGCAAAAATAATACTTTTTTGATTCCGCCAAAATGTTTTTTTATAATTCTTTGAATTTTCTCATATTATTTACTTCTTCCTTATCGGCTTGAAACTGAAACCCCAGTCTTTTCCCTGTTTTCAGCGACATTGCATCCATTTTACTAATGAATTCAAATACGTTAACTTCTTTCACGTTTTCGTAAGGAGGCGTTAATAAATCAAAATTCATGGTATATCTGATGGCTGATTCTACAATTGTACAAGCAGATACATGATTCATTTCGGAAGTAACAAAATTATTGTAGATCATTCCAATTTCCTTTTTTCCTTCAATGAAATAATGCATATCCTTATTAATGAAAACTCGACCAATGAGGTAACCGCTATCATTAATACGATTGTACTTGAAGGAGTCTGCAAGGAAGTTGTAAATATTTATAATGCCGCAATAAGACCTAGTTGGATCTTCCTTAACATAAGAAGAACGCATCACAAAATGATCTCTCGGTATTTCGAAAACGTTGGTATGCATCATAAAAATCAGGATGTCGCCCGCGAATTTCATCTCAATTTCGAAATCTCCCCTTTTCTTGAATTCGAACGGAATTTCATGCTTACCATTAACGGACTTTTCACGAAGACTATCAATGGTATTTTTAACTCCCTCTTTAAACATATTAAATACCGCTAAGGTATTTTGATAAACGTCCTGCTTGAGGTTAGCTTTTGCAATTAAATCTTTAAATAACTCCTCATTTTGTTGCTCAGTCATGACGATAAATTTTAATTACTCAAAGGTAAAAGAAATTTGAAATAATTTTGATTTTAAGCTTTCAATTCCATCCACATAAATATTGTTTTGGGACTTCAACAAGTTATTAAACCCATACGACATCTTGAGTTCAACTCCGAATTTGAAATAAGGCATATAATAATCAAATCCGAAACCTGCCTCAAATAGCCAATCCTGATTCCCCAACTGGAGCAACTCGTCATTTTTTTCCTTATTCTTTTTTGAGTTTGCAGAAAGATCATAAGTGTACTTAATTCCACTTAGCACATAAGCCCTTAAGTTATGAGCCCTTTTTGATTTAAACTTGATATAGAGCGGAAGATCGATGTGGGTTGATTGAATGCTCTTATGGATATCCACATTCAGAGGATCCTCATCCTCCTTAAAACTCGTAAATGCATAATTGAGCTTGCGTTCACCAAAAGATAGGGAGGGAATAAAACGCAAATCAAGCAAAGGAGTTAATTTCAGGTTCGACACAATTCCAACGGTAAACCCAATAACAGGTTCATTGTTCACACCCAAAAACCGCACAGAATCGATCCCGGGAAATTCTGCAACACTATTTGTAGCCATCATTTTACCTAAAACATCTTCATTTGCTTTAAGTGAAAAGTTCATTTGATTGAACGATAGTATAAATCCGAAATGATAAGGATCATAATCGCGCTGTACCAGATTTTCAACGCGGTTGCCTTGACCTTGAACATTCACAGATGCTGCTATCAGGCTAATCAGGAAACCCAAAATAATTTTCTTATAAAATTTCAAGGCAAGTATTTTTAATTTATTGAATAACGGTCAAAATTATTTTTTATTTCTCAGGCTAAAAATTACGCTTTCTCCCCCACATAAATGCTGGCTATCCCAAAAGATAATTTTAATTGTGATGCATTTTCGAAACCTGCTTTATTTAAGCGATTCAGAAAAGCTTCGCCTGAAGGAAATTCCTGAACAGAATCGTGAAGATAAGTATAAGCAACACGATCCTTTGAAATAACCCGACCAATTAAGGGCAATATATTTTTAAAATAGAAATGATATAATTGCCGGATCGGAAATTTTTCAGGCATCGAAAATTCAAGGATATAAACTTTTGATTTCACGCTCAATACGCGATACATTTCAGTCAATCCTTTATCCAGATTTTCAAAATTACGAACGCCAAAGGCAACGATTGCTGCATCAAAAGTTCCTGTTTCAAAAGGCAAATTTTCACTATCACCAAGCCTTAGTTCGATTTTATGATCTAATTTTTTTTGATTGATTTTTTTCCGGCCCACGGCAAGCATTTCTTCAGCAATGTCCACTCCAATAATTTTAATGGCCTCAATTCGAGATGCCGTGATGGCCAAATCACCGGTTCCTGTAGCTACATCAAGCACATATTTTGGATGCTGCTTTTTTAGCAGATCTACTAATTTTTTCCTCCATAAGATATCAATCCCCATCGATAAAAAATGATTTAAAAAGTCGTAGCGATACGATATTTCATTAAACATCTTTCTTACCTTTTCCTTCTTTCCACTTTTCGTATCAACAGTCATGATGTAACTATTTAATTAATTTATGAATCGCTTCCTCTAAAAATCTCAGTTTATTGATGGGAACCACCCCCACTTCCTCACAAACGATGCCTCCTGCAAGATTCGACAAGGAAACAATTTGAAGTGCCGATTGCTGTAATGCCAAACAAAGTGTGGCAACACCAATTACCGTATCACCTGCACCTGAAACATCAGTAATGGATCTTTTGTGTGCAGGGACAAGAATTGGATTTTGTCCGTTTTCATGTATAAATGCACCATGTTCCGATAAAGTGGTCATCACCATTTTAGCCTGTAGGGTTTCATTCAATTTATTTGTAAGTTTTAAAAGATTTTCTTTGGAAATTTCGTTCAGCGTTAGGCCTAAACCTTCCTGTAATTCTTTTAAATTTGGTTTGAATAAACTCACATTTTTAAACTCGAAGAAATTTTTATTTTTTGGATCCACAGTAGTCACAATATTAAACTTACTTGCAAGTTCAATAATTTTTGAGATTACATTCTTACTCAAATTACCTTTATTGTAATCCTGAAAGATGATGGCATCAATTTTTTGAGTATCCAACAAATTGCGGACAAGATCAACTAATTGTTTTTCTTCAGATGTATTTAAATCATGAGTTACTTCTTCATCTACACGCAACACTTGGGTCTTATTGCCGAAAATCCTAAATTTAGTGGTGGTGATCCGATCTTTACTCTTAATAATCCCTTTCGAATAGAGCGACTCGTTATTTATTAGGGTTAGTAATTCTTCCGATTTCTGATCATCACCAATAACTGAACAAATGATTGGTTCGGCACCCAGTGATTTAAGATTTAAAGCAACATTGGCAGCTCCACCCAATCGGTTCAACCGATTTTGAATAGCTACGATAGGGACAGGAGCCTCCGGCGAAATCCGTTCGACTTTACCCCAAACGTAAACATCAAGCATAATATCGCCAATAACAATTACTTTTAGCTTGCTAAAAGCGTCAAATAGTTGATTTAAATTTTCTTTTGAAAACATGAGATTATTTATAAATAGTTAAACAAAAATAGTTAAATAGGTGGGATTACAAATAAAAAATCCCGGCTGAACCGGGATTTAAAATATTCGTAATTAGTTTAACTTGCTGAGTGCCCGCTTTATTCTTGTAATCGCTTCAATCAAAATATTTGATGAAGTGGCATATGAAATCCGAATACACTTATCGTTACCAAAAGCACCACCGGAAACCAAACCTACATACTCAGTTTCTAAAATATACATGCAAAGGTCCTCTGCGTTTTTTGTGAGATAGTTTCCATTTGATTTTCCAAAATATGATTCCACTTCCGGAAAAACATAGAAGGCACCATCCGGGATATTGGTTTTAACGCCCGGAATTTCTTTTAATAAATCGATAACCAAATCCCTTCTTTCTTTAAAAGCCTTTACCATTGTTTGTATCGACTCTGATGTACTTGGATCCTCTAGAGTAGCTTCAAGCGCAGCCGCTTGCGCAATCGATGAAGCTCCTGAGGTGTATTGTCCCTGTAATTTGATACATGCTTTCGCAATAAATAAAGGAGCAGCCATATATCCAATTCTCCAGCCGGTCATTGCAAATCCTTTTGATACTCCATTGATGGTAATAACCTGATCAAATATTTCTTCAAACTGGGCAAGGCTCTCGTGTTTTCCTTTAAAGTTGATGAACTCGTAAATTTCATCGGAAATTACAAACAACTGTTTATGCCTGGCTACAACCTCCGCAATAGCCTTAAATTCTTCTTTTGAATAAACCGAACCCGTAGGATTACAAGGCGAAGAAAATAACAAAACCTTGCTTTTTTCAGTAATTACAGCTTCCAATTGCCTGGCAGTAAATTTAAAATCCGTATCAACATTGGTTTTAATATCAACCACTTTGCCTCCTGCCAGTTTCACTATTTCGGGATAAGAAACCCAGTATGGCGATGGAACAATAACTTCATCCCCCGGATTTACCAGACAAAGTATAGTATTTGTTATGGATTGCTTTGCACCATTTGATACAACAATTTGCTCAGCTGTATAATTCAAATTATTGTCTCTCTTAAATTTTTTAGCAATCGCTTCACGCAATTCCTGATAACCGGGCACCGGAGTGTAACGGGTCATGTTATTCTCAACAGCCTTGATAGCAGCATTTTTCACATTTCGTGGGGTATTGAAATCAGGTTCTCCAAGAGTCAAGGCAATTACATCATTTCCTTTGGCTTTAAGTTCACGACTTTTCTGAGTCATTTTCAAGGTTTCCGACTCTGATAAATTATTCACCCTTTCTGATAAAAAATCTTTATTCATATGCGTAGTATTAATTCGAATCTGGTTAATTAAGTGTACACAAAGTTAGTAATTTAAACATATACAACAGACTGCACTATTAAGAAACAAAAAATATTAAAGTTGTTTAGATACTTTAATTTTGATTCATAAAACCGAATAGATTTATGAATATCATATTGGTTATATTTTCGTATTTTCGCTACTAAATTAACAAAATGGATTCGGCCGAAATACATCAAATTGTCATACTTGGGTCCGGTAATGTGGCCACCCGATTATCCATAGCTTTACAGTTGGCGGGATTGGAGATCATGCAAATTTTTGGGCGCAATGTACGTGATGCCAAAATACTTGCAGAGCGATTAGGCGTTAAGCACACCGACGACTTAAAAGCGGTTATTCCTTCAGCGGACCTTTATTTGTTATGTTTAAGCGATGACGCATTAACAGATGTAATCGGATCTTTTCCGTTCAAAAATAAGCTTTTAGTTCACACTTCCGGCACGATTTCAATGGATGTATTTCAAAACATCCAAAATAATTATGGTATTTTTTATCCCCTGCAGACTTTGTCAAAAAACAAAGAAATCAAATTTGAAGGGATTCCGATTTGTATTGAAGCCAATTCAAAAACCAATGAAGCAAAATTGGTGAGGCTGGCCGAAAAAATCTCTAATAACATCCACCTCATCAATTCGGACCAACGAAAAATCTTGCATGTAGCTGCTGTTTTTGCTTCTAACTTTACCAATTATTTTTATTCCGTTTCGAAAGAAATTTTGGAATCGAATCAACTTTCGTTCGACCTGTTAAAACCGCTTATTATCGAAACCGTTGAAAAGGCACTGTCTCAAAATCCGGATGAGACACAAACAGGCCCGGCCCGAAGAGGAGATAAAAAAATCATTTCAGCTCATTTGGAATACTTAAATTCACAATCTGAATTTAAAGAAATGTATGAGTTAATTTCCAAACACATCACGCATAAATACTCAAAACAATGATAAATTACAAAGAAGCGCTTATCCACATCAATACTTTTATTTTCGATTACGACGGTGTTTTTACCAATGGGACCGTCATTTTAATGAATACCGGGGAACCCTTACGCACCGCAAATGTAAAAGATGGTTATGCACTTCAGCTTGCCGTAAAAATGGGTTATCATATTGTGATCATTTCAGGTGGAAGATCTCAATCGATTACCAATCGCTTTGATGCCTTAAATGTGACCGATGTATTTTTAAGTGTAGACAATAAGATTGAAGTTTATCATAAATACCTGAAGGATCATGGACTGGAGCCCCAAAACGTGCTTTATATGGGCGATGATATTCCTGATTATAGAATTATGCAGGAAGTTGGAGTAGCTACATGTCCTGCCGATGCATCTGAAGAAATTAAATCAATTTCGAACTATATTTCACATTTAAATGGCGGTGAAGGTTGTGTAAGGGATGTCATCGAACAAGTGATGAAAGTTCAGGGAAAATGGATGACGGATGATGCTTTTCATTGGTAATTTCAGTCTTTAAAAATTTCAAAATGCCTGAACTAAATTCACTCAAATATAAAATCATTCTTGCATCCGGATCACCCAGGCGTCAATCGCTGTTGAAAGAACTGGGCCTTGATTTCCGTGTTGAGCTTAGAGAAATTGACGAAGTTTACCCACCAAATTTGATGGGAAAAGAAATTGCTGAATATCTGGCAGGACTTAAAGCTGCTGCATTTAAATCGAATGAGATCCCTGATGATCATCTCCTGATTACAGCGGATACCATTGTTTGCGTGGATGACAAAATGCTTGCTAAACCTGAAGATTTTGCACATGCAAAAAAGATGCTCCAATTGCTATCGGGCAGATGGCACGAAGTAATTACAGGTGTTTGCTTGAAATCAAATAAAAAACAAATCATATTTTCCGCATCAACACAAGTTCGATTCAAGACTTTAACCTTGTCCGAAATCAACTATTATATTGAAAATTATAAGCCCTACGATAAGGCCGGAGCCTATGGGATTCAGGAATGGATTGGATTTATCGGTATCAGTGAAATATCCGGATCGTTTCACAATGTGATGGGATTGCCAGTTCAAAAGCTTTATGAAGAACTGATAAAATTCTAATCCTGACAAAGCAACCAAGCTAAAACTTATCGGTTCCATAAATTTATTCTATTTTTGTTTCTCAAATAAATTATGGATTATGAGCAAGCCTACAATTTTAATCACCAATGATGATGGCATCAATGCCAAGGGGTTGAGATATTTGATTTCAGTAATGAGAAAGCTTGGAGATGTGACAGTTGTGGCTTCAGAATTCCCAATGTCGGCAACAAGCCATTCGATTACGGTTAGATCGCCCCTCAGACTTGAAAAAATCACCGAAGAAGATGGCTACCGCGAATATCAATGCAATGGAACTCCTGTTGATTGCATGAAATTGGGCGAACAAGTGGTGTTAAGGAAAAAACCAGACCTGCTTGTTTCGGGTGTAAATCATGGATCGAATGCTTCGGTAAATGTGGTTTATTCGGGTACCATGGCAGCAGTTATCGAAGGTTGTATATCCGGTATTCCCAGCATTGGGTTTTCATTGTTGGATTACAGCAGCAAAGCCGATTTTAGTGCCTGTGGCAGCTATATTAATGAAATTGCCGGAAAGGTTTTGACAGAAGGTCTCCCACAAGGAGTCTGCTTAAATGTCAACATTCCTGCCGTAAAAGCGGAAGAAATAAATGGGATTAAAATTTGTCGTCAGTCAAAGGCCCGATGGGTTGAAGAGTTTGACGTACGTAAAGATCCTCGGGATAAAGATTACTTCTGGTTAACAGGTTATTTTGAGAAGTTGGATAATGAACCGGATACAGATCAATGGGCTTTGGAAAATCATTTTGTATCGGTGGTGCCTACCAATTTTGATTTTACGGCTCATCAGGAAATTGCAAGAATTAAAAAATGGCAACTTAATGGGAAATCTATTAAATAAAAACAGTCATGTCTTTGGCGGAATTATCGGGTTAATTCTGCCTGTTTTAGGATTTCTTTTAGTGTACGGAATCATCACCCTAATTGAAATGCTGACAGCTTATGTTTTAATTCAAGATATCTCAAAAATAAAAATACTTGGAATTGCATTTAACCTTTGGCCGATCAGGTACTATTTCATCAATAAAAAATATGAACTTACTGGTCGTGGGATTTTACTTGTAACATTCATTTATATAGTTGTTTATTTTTGGCTCCAATAGCAGTATTATGCGTTATTATATCATAGCAGGGGAAGCATCGGGTGATTTGCATTCATCAAATTTGATGAAGGAAATCAATCTGCTGGATCAGGAAGCAAATTTCAGATGCTGGGGTGGCGATTTGATGGAAACCCAAGGGGGTGTTTTGGTGAAACATTATCGCGAACTGGCATTCATGGGCTTTAAGGACGTGGTAGCCAATCTTAATACCATCCGTAAAAACCTTGAGCTGTGTAAAAACGACCTGTTATCATTCAAACCTGATGTACTAATTTTGGTCGATTATCCGGGCTTCAACTTGAGAATTGCAGAATTTGCCAAAAACAATAACATCAGAACGGTTTATTATATTTCTCCACAGGTTTGGGCCTGGAAAAAATCGAGGGTTAAAAAAATCAAGCGTGACGTTGACCAAATGCTGGTCATCCTTCCTTTCGAGAAAGATTTTTATCAAGGACTAAATTATGAAGTTGAATTTGTAGGGCATCCGTTGCTTGATGTTATCAACAACAGAGCAATCAGCAACAAGCAGGATTTTCAAGAAAACAACGAACTTGATGAGAGGCCAATTATTGCGGTCTTACCGGGCAGTCGGAAACAGGAAATTTCACGCATGCTAAAAATCATGCTATCAGTGATTCCTCACTTTCCGGATTCGCAATTTGTTGTTGCCGGCGCTCCAGGACTTACTCCTGACTTTTACTATTCTATACTTGGTAAAAGTGATATAAAAGTAATTCACGCACAAACCTATAATTTATTGGATCATGCAAAGGCAGCCATCGTTTCATCAGGAACTGCCACACTCGAAACCGCATTATTCAATGTACCAGAAGTAGTTTGTTATAAGGGGGATGCTGTTTCAGTATTCATCGCACGTCAATTAATTAAAATCAAATACATTTCTTTGGTTAATTTAATTATGGATGATACAGTGGTGAAGGAGCTTATTCAATCGGATTTTAATACTGAAAGTATCCGGAAAGAACTGAATGAATTGTTGAACAACTCACAATA
>PHDM01000104.1 GCA_002840985.1 Bacteroidetes bacterium HGW-Bacteroidetes-17 | reverse complement strand
AATGCTGATGAAACATTACTGAAACGTATCCCAAGCTTATCTAGCAGATAACCAACAATAAGTAACATTAAAAAGAATACGTTAAACCACCCGTAAGCACTAAAAAACATACCAAAATCAGATCCATCCCAACCATATTGACCACTTGCATCCATGATCGGTTTAAGAGGTGATATAATTTCAGTAAACAGGTAACCTGCAAACATTGTAAATGACAAAATTAGCAAAGCGGTCCACCTAGCCTTTTTTGAATCTCTTAAGAGTGTTTTAACTTGTTCCATAAAACCTTATATTTCATTAAATATTTTTGGTACTCAAAAATACAAATAATTAAATGATTAATTTCCTTGAAACCCCTTAAAAAGAAAAAGGTGCCTTTCAGCACCTTTTTCACTAAATATTATCTTTTACTTGTCCCTTGGGGCCTCAGCACCTGAAGGCAATTCTAAACCATAGCCCTGCTTTACATCACTGCGTTTTAACATAAATGCCAGGAACATTGCAAGCACTCCTAAACCTACTAGCATTAAAATAGGATTGGTATAGTTAAATGCCGGAATCTCATGAGTAACAAATTGCATTTCCTGCAATTTTTCACTTACCTGAAGACTGGTCATCCCTTGAGCTTCCAGTCCTTGTCTGACTGATTCAATTTCGGCAACTACTTTAGGATTTGATAAATCAAGTACCCATCCTATTCCTTTAAAAAATGCGTTTAATCCCCAATTTTGGATGGTAAACATAACAGCATAAGCAGTACCTAATCTGTTTTCTGCAACAATCTTTGCAACAGATGGCCACATAGCAGCAGGAACCAAAGAGAAAGCAATTCCAAGGGATAAAAGGCCTAAATAGCCCAAGATTACATTGTCAAATATAGAGAGTGTAAGATGTGCAAAAATCAATAAGACCGCACCAAGTATCATCAAGGATGCTGCCCGCCCTTTGGTATCAACTATTTTACCAAAAATCGGAGTAAACAGAATTGATCCCAGAGGAATTAAACTTGCCGTTTTAGGGCCGTTCACGAACCATACTGCAAAAGTATCTGAAAGCGCATAAATAAATGTAGCAAAAAGCACTAATATAATTGCTAAAGAAACTCTTTTCCCTTGTTTAGTATTAAATTTTGCTGGGATCAAAGTAACTGCTAATGCAAAAATGAATAAACCAATAAATACAGATGCATTACCCAGTGTGGCACTCCCAAAAAGTATGATCGACGCACTTTCAGGCAAATCGTAAGTAAATCCAAATTTATTAATCAACAAATCGGGTGCATATTGCATGAATGGAAAAACAGCCGAGTAGAAAGTTACACACAACAATGCAATCAATAAGAATGACCTATTGGTAATAAGTTTTAACAGATCAGAAAATTTAAAGGATTCATCATCTCCCTTGTCAACAATACCTTTTTCTTGTTTATCAAGTTTTACATCAAAAATCATATATAACAAGAACATCAAAAGGCCAATTGCAATTAAAGTAGCAGCAAAATTTACAGCCGGTGCAACAACACCTGCACCAATATCTATTGATAATGCCTGCCCTAAAGTTGAACCTAAACGCCCAAAGCCCATGTTGATTGCCATTGCTAATGCCAGTTCATATCCTTTAAACCATTTTACAATAGTTCGCATGGCAATCACACACATGACTTCAAGACCGGTTCCGAACAATAATCTGCCAATCATCATGGTCCACATTTGGCCATTCAAATCGCTCGATAATGCACCAGCGGCGCCTAAAGCAGTTAATGCGGCACCTGCAACAGCTATTGATCCAAAAACAAGACCAGTAATTCTGATGCCCCACTTATCTAAGATGATCCCACCTAAGATAATCATACCAAATACATTTGCCCAGGTTGTCCACTGAATGATGGTACCAAATTGACTACTGGTAATACCCATTTCAGTGATCATTAGTGGTTTTATTCCGGAAAAGAAATCCTGGAACCAATAAGTTCCAAATGTAATACCACTAATTAAAATCAGGACCAACCAGCGATAACCGGCAGAATCCCTAAGTGTTTTTTTAATTGCATCCATAAGTTTTGTATTTTATTTTTAATTGATTGCTAATTAATAAGGTTGGCTAATATAGAAAATATTATTCGATCTGTTTATTTTTTAACATGATTGGTTTGACGTCTGAATTTGTAAAATTGTTAATGGTGCAACTAATTGAATTATTCCCAATTCATTATATATGATGATAAATGTGAACAAGTTTTTTAGTCTCAAAAAATTCTTCATTAAAATAATCAGACAGATTAAAAGTTCTTGATTCTGTCTTTAGCGTTTTCAATTCATCCATAAACTCGCCTCCTTTCAAATATAATATCCCATTTTTCAGCATATTAAACCCCTTTGGCTGTATCACATTTTGAGTGATTTTTACAAAATCAGGTAAATTGGTAACTGCCCGGCTCACAACAAAATCAAATTTAGTTTTAATGTCCTGAACCCGCATATGAATCGCTGTAACATTTTTTAATCCTACTGCTTCAATAACTGCATTTACAACCTTAATCTTTTTTCCGATAGAATCAATTAAATGGAATTTAACTTGAGGGAACATTATTGCAAGTGGGATGCCAGGAAAACCACCCCCGGTTCCAACATCTAAAATTAAAGTTTGAGGTTCAAATCTAACTATTTTGGCAATTGCCAGAGAATGCAATACATGCCTTTCATATAAAAACCGAATATCGTTCCTTGATATCACATTAATTTTGTCATTCCATTCAATGTATAACGACTCAAGCAGTTTAAACTGACTAAGCCTCTGAGAATCTAAATCATCAAAATATTTTAAAAGAATCTCCATTGTGTTCTTTCACTGATTTATAAAAAGATATCTTATTTGAAGGTTACCTTTTATGAATTATTAGAATTAACTGTAACAAATATGCGAATTATTTTGCCGTGTGATGGACATATTTATCATTATTATTTTTAAAAATTGAGTAACATTATTAGTAACATTTCGTTGTGAATAAAAGGGACTTTTATTTAAATTGTTCTATATGTATTGTATTATTTTTGGTTTAACGAACTTAACAGGTGTTTTTGATGATTAAATATATAAAATACCTATCTAGTGCTTTTCTACTCTTACTCAGTTTAATTGTATTTGCCCAAGACACAAATACTTCCGAATACATTAAGAAGTATAAAGACCTTGCCATCAAAGAGATGAACAAGTATAGTATTCCTGCCAGTATCATCTTAGCGCAAGGGATATTAGAATCAGGGAATGGAAACAGTCGACTTGCAAAAAATGGTAAGAATCACTTCGGGATAAAATGTCATGAAGGGTGGGATGGCAAAACTATACGTTGGGATGACGATACCAGTAACGAATGTTTCCGGAAATATAATTCTGTAGCTGATTCTTATCGTGATCATTCTGAATTTTTAGCTTCCCGAAAACACTATAGTCAACTTTTTAAATTAGGAATGACTGATTATAAAGGATGGGCAATCGGTCTTCAAAAAGCTGGCTATGCAACCAACAATAAATACTCCACACTACTTATTCGAATAATTGAAGAAAATAACTTACATCAATTAGACGACAAGAAATTACATGCGAGCTATGAGTATAATAAATCAGCTTCTGGTAATCAGCAAACAAATCCTCCTTCTGAAAGTGATTTTGAACCTATTGACATCAGTACTAACGATCGCCCTTTGTATTCGAATAATGGCGTAAAATTTATTTTTGCGGAAGCCGGTGATAACTTTTCAACTATTGCCCGTGATTTGGATATTTACACCTGGCAGGTATATAAATACAATGATTTGAAAAAGGACGATACCCTTAAGGAAGGTCAAATGCTTTACATACAAAAGAAGAAAAGAAAAGCTACCCAAAAATATCATATCGCTAAAGCAAATGAATCTATTTATTCAATAGCCCAATTATATGGCGTACAACTCAAAACCATCCTTAAAAAAAACAAACTTGAGTTAAGTGATTCCATTCAGCCAGGACAGCAAATCAAATTGAGATAATCCATTCATCAGTAATTAAAAAAATAAATCTTTTTAAATTTTTACAAAAAACATTAATTTTAGTTGTACTTCCATCATAATAAATATGCAATTTCAACTGGATAAATGTATTTTAAGACCTTGGCAAATGAGTGATGCAAACTCGCTGGCAATGTATGCAAATAATAGAAAAATAGCAGACAATTTGCGTGATGAGTTCCCATATCCATATACTTTGCATGATGCCCGGACCTGGCTTGAATTTGCGTTAGGAGGCAATCAAAATTTACTTTTTGCAATTGAAGTCGATTCAAAAGCAGTTGGAGGTATTGGCCTAATCCATAAAACTGATGTTTATCGAAAATCAGCAGAAATAGGATATTGGCTTGGCGAGCCCTACTGGTATAAAGGAATAATGACAGAGTCAATAAATTTTCTGGTAAAACACACTTTTGCCCATACCGAAATAATCAGAATATATGCAGGCGTATTTGAAAATAATATTGCTTCTGCCAGGGTATTAACAAAATGCGGTTTTAAACTCGAATCTGTGCATCATCAGGCTATCATAAAAAATGGAAAAATCATGAATGAACTGATTTATTCTAATCTTAAATAATTATCTGCCGTTCTCATATAAGCCTATTGGCTAATCAAAAAAATCTAATATATTTGCACTTTCGTAAAAAAGGCATTCGCACCATCGCCTAACTCTCAGAAAATTGCATTTTATTTTTAACCTAAATGCAAAATCCTGCTTATGAAACATTTTTCAATTTCCATTATTGTCTTCTTTTTTCTTTGTCACTTAAGTTTACAATCTCAAAATGTGAATGAACCGCTGCGCCCGGCATTTACAAAACATGCACCAATAATTGATGGTTCACTTGACGACCAAGTTTGGACAGTAGCTCCACAAGTAAGTAACTTCAAGACCTTTGTTCCGGACTTTGGTAAAGATATGTCGGAAAAAACCGTCGTTTATATGGCATACGACAAGAATAATCTTTATTTTGCTTACCGATGCTATGACCGTGAGCCTGAAAAAATTAAGGCGACAATTACGAACCGTGATAACATCAGTACGGATGACTGGATCTGCATCAACCTCGACACTTATAACGATCATCAATCACTAACGGCTTTTTATGTGAACCCATACGGCATTCAAATGGATAGTCGTTTCTCAAACAATGTGGAGGATGCAAGTAGTGATTTCATTTGGTACAGTGCCGGTAAAATAGATTCAGCCGGGTACACCATCGAAATCCAAATTCCTCTCAAAAGCATTCGTTTTAATAGTGGGAAAACCGTAGAAATGGCTTTGTTTTTTGAACGAAAAATCAACCGCAGATCAGAACAAGGGTCATATCCGGCCTTAAACCCGGATATGGGCCAATCCATTCTTACCCAACTAAATCCTATAGTTTTCGAAAATATTACAAATCAATCTTTTTTAGAAATACTGCCCGCTATAACTTACAATCAGCAGTATAGTCATCATGAAGGTAAATTAAATAAAGATTTGGCTGATGGAGCCGCAAGTTTGACTCTAAAATATGGAATAACATCAAACCTCATTCTTGATGCTACCTATCATCCTGATTTTAGTCAGATAGAATCTGATGCGGGTCAAATAGATGTAAACCTGAGAAGTAATTTATTTTTTGCGGAAAAAAGACCTTTCTTTTTAGAAGGAAGCGAGACTTATAATTTTGGAGCCATCCGGTCATCATCGGTCGATCCTGTTTATTCAGTAATCCATACCAGAACTATCGTGAATCCAGAATTTGGAGTCAAACTTGCCGGAAAAATTGGGAATAAAAATGATGTTTCGTTCATGTATGCAAAAGACGAGTTAAACAATTCGGTTGATAATACCAAATTTGTCAATGTACCGATATTTCGTTATAAACGCTCGTTTGGTAATGACAGTTATCTGGGCGGGGTGTATACCAGTAGAGAATCGGAGGGTGCTTTCAATCGATTAAGTGGGATCGATGGTAGTGCCAGGATCGATAAGTCGACTACCCTTGTTTATCATGCTTTATATTCTAATACAAAGAGGGAGGATGCCAATCAGGCATTAGATGGACATGCCATAGGATTACGATTGGCCCGAATGACACGTGACTGGCGCCTGGTATTTACTTACAAGGACATCAGCGAAAACTTTATTGCAGATATGGGTCATATTACTAGGACCGGACTTGAAATATATACAGCTTATGCTGCCCCACAGTTCTATCCAAAAACTGAAGTTATCAGAAAAATTATGCCCGAATTGTTTATTGGACAAGTACGTGATAAATATTATAACATGTGGGAAACTTTCAATTTCGCTTCTGTAAATATTTCCTTTGGAGGACAAACAGAGTTTATAGCCAAATATTATTTAACAACAGAAATTTATGGGGGCGAACGATTTAAAACCAATGGGTTTCACACTTTACTTCAAACACAATTATCAAAACAATTGGCTGTTGGGTTTGTCTCACGATGGAACAATGCCATTTATTACAGCAATCCACAACAAGGAAAAACCTACCGATTAACAGGCGGAATAACCTATCAACCTTCTGAGAAAATTACGGCTGATTACTCGTTAAGTTATGCCAATTTCAAAAGTGATTTGGATCATGCATTGCTTTACGACTATTCCATCCACCGATTGAAATTAACTTACCAATTGAATAAATACTTGCTTTTCAGAGGTATTACAGAATATAACAGCTACAGAAAAGAACTATTGACTGATTTTCTGGCCTCATTCACTTACATACCGGGTACGGTAATTCATCTAGGATATGGATCAGTTTATGACAAATTAGAATGGGATCATGTTAACAGCAGGTATGATGAGAGTGAGCGATTTATAGAGTTCCGTCGTGGATTCTTTTTTAAAGTGTCTTATTTATGGAGGATTTAAGAAGTTTTTAATATCAGATTCCTTATAAATTTATACTGTTGAATAATATTTGATTGAAATATTTGGAAAATTCGATCAGATTAAATAAAATATTTAACTTTAAACATTCTTCAAATCAATTAGCCAACAGTTTAAACCTGATATAAAGATTTGTCCGGTCCGTCATAAACCAAAACTACCAATCTATGAAAGCAAAAATATTCATTTTGCGATTTGTTTCCCTTGCACTTCTAATTTTAGGAATCATCAGGGTATTTGCAAATCAATCAACCTTTGAATATTTCAGAAATGGCGACTTATGGCCAAACGAGATTCTGTTACAATATTTATTCAAAGCAACGGGAGGTTTTATTATATTTCACGCCATCATGTTTTTTGGAATCTCCAAAGACATGGTCAGATACAGGTCATTATTCGGGCCTTATGCTTTGGCCCTTTTTGTTTCAGGAACGTCAATGCTAATAGTTGGTTATCTCAATTTTTTACCAATTTGGCTCTATGGCTCGGATGCCCTGATTTGTTATTTCCTGGCCATTTTTTGTTTTTATGTTAAGGATTAACCTTAAAAATGCCGGTTGTTTAAATGAAGATTGAATGCTTATTACCAGACAGTTTTAGACAAACAGCTGATCTTGCTTCAGCATTTATTTTAGCAAATCCCGAATTTTTGAGTGAGATGATCACGGTTTCCTTTTCAGATGATAAATTAATGGGGATGCGGGCTTCACGAGTTGTTCTCCTCACCTATTATCAAAATCCGAATCTGGTAAAAAAGTTCATTCCTCAAATATTGGATGAACTTTGTTTAACCAGGAATAATTCAACCATTCGAAATTTGTTACACTTATTTTTGGATAACATTGAAGTACTTGATGAATCGAAATTTGGAAAACTGGTAGATTTCTGCTTCAAATTACTTGAATCACCCTCAGCTGAAATTGCTCAACGTGCTTTGGCAATGCAAATTTTATTCAACGCATCGAATATTATAACCGACTTCAAAGATGAACTCAAGGCAATTATTGAATTTCATTATGAGGAAGGTTCACCGGGATTTAAGAGTACCGCGAAGTCGATCCTGAAAAAGCTTGACAAAGAAACTCAGCAGAAATAGGGCAATCAATTTTATAAAATCTTGCTATTGAATTAACTTATTTTGAGTAGCAATAGAAAATACAGAAAATTCTTAACGTTGACTATCCCCGTGGTAGAACCTAGGGCAACTTTATTTCAGCAAAAAGCTGAAAACCGAATTTTCATTATTTCACCCCACTGTCAGTCATTCGACTGACATCTCCCCCGATTTTCAAGGGAGAGTATTAGGAAACCTCGAGGCAAACCACGAGGAATTGTTTGATTAAATCTCATACCCCCTAATAAATCCTTCGAATAATTGATTTAACTTAATTTCAGCTTTAGCGGCATTGGCCAGTATATCATTGATATTTGCAACTTCCAGATGATCCGGATCACATTCGTCAGTAACGACCGAAATTGCTGCACAAGGCAAACCAATTTGATTAGCGACAATAACTTCAGGCACGGTCGACATGCCAACTACATCTGCACCAATCCCTCTTAAAAAGCGATATTCTGCCCTGGTTTCCAAATTAGGACCGGGTACGGCAACATATACACCTTCGAAAAGTTCGATCTGATTAATATCAGCAATTTGATGAAATTTACGATTCATTTCTAAATTATAGGGCTGACTCATATCCGGAAACCTTGGGCCCATTTCATCAAGATTTTTTCCAATTAATGGATTCCCTGGTAAAAGATTTATATGATCATCAATTAGCATTAGCGATGCTTTTTTCATTTTAGGATTCAAAGCCCCGCATGCGTTGGATAATAAAAGATATTTGATGCCTAGTAATTTCATTACACGTACGGGAAAAGTGAGTTGCTGGAAAGAGTAACCCTCGTAATAATGGAACCGGCCCTGCATCAGCATTAAATTCCTATCTCCTAATCTACCATAAATTAACTTGCCTCTATGAAATTCGACCGTAGAGATTGGGAAATTTGGAATATGGTCATACTCCAGTTCTCTAACCACCTCAATCCTTTCGGCAAATTTGCCCAATCCGCTCCCTAATACAATTCCGATATCAGGATTTGTAAATCCATTGTCTTTTAAGAATTGAACGGTTTCTTTAATTTTTTCCATCATCATATTAATTGTTAAGTGGCTTATTCATAAAATTTGTTAAAATTAGTGACAAAGCCTTTATTATGAATTACTTTTGTTATTTAGAATGTTTTTAAATTACATATCATGATTATTACAATTATACTTATATACGTACTTAATGTATTCTCGACACAAATCTCTGTCAAACAGAATAATAAAGCTAAAGTTGAATTAGAAATACAACAAAAAAAGAATATGGAGACAGAAGTAATTAAAAAATCTGAATCTGAATGGAAAGCTCAATTGTCGCCAATGGCCTATATGGTTTTACGCCAAAATGCTACAGAAGCTCCATTCTCCGGTGAATTTTTTAAAAATGATGATAAAGGAACCTATTACTGTGCAGCATGCAACAATAAACTTTTTAGTTCGGACACAAAATTTGACTCAGGTTGCGGTTGGCCAAGTTTTTACGATTTGATAGACGCAGCCAACGTTAACCTTGTAAAAGATACAACCCTTGGGATGATCAGAACCGAAATCAGATGCAAAAAATGTGACGGTCACCTGGGACATGTATTTGATGATGGTCCTAAACCTACCGGATTAAGATATTGTATTAATTCTGCAGCCCTGGATTTCGAAAAGAAATAATTGTTTTTACCAAATTAACCACAGTTCGATCTAAGCATTTCTCATGAAACTGGTTCAGTATGTCCTAAATTTCGCCTTTTGTGCTAAGAAGATGTTAGAAATTAGAAGTTAGACTATGGATTAAAAACTTCATTTTTGTCTAATATCTTAAATTTTAATTAAACAGCCTATAACACAGGAAGTCTGTGTTATAATGTTTTTTTAAATCGAACTCAGGTTAATTAAATATGGCAAGAACTCAATCCATTTTTTTTCAAATACTCCTGATGATATTCCTCAGCTTTATAAAACATAGAAGCCTTTGTGATTTCAGTTACGATGGGTTCATTGTATAAACCTGATTTCTCAAGGTTTGCAATACTTTCTTCAGCAACTTTTTTTTGCTCTTCTGTTTGATAAAATATAGCAGACCGATACTGAGTTCCAATATCTGCTCCTTGCCTGTTTAAGGAAGTTGGATCATGCATTTGCCAAAAAACGTTGAGTAATTCCTGATAACTAACTTCTATTGGATTATATTCGATTTGAACTACTTCGGCATGTCCGGTATTACCGTTACAAACATCTTTGTAAGTTGGATCTTGTAAAGTACCTCCTAAATAACCGACCGTTGTTTTAGTTACCCCTTTTATTTGAATAAATGCATCTTCAACCCCCCAAAAACATCCAGCTCCAAATGTAGCAATTTCCATTTTTTTGTTTTTAATTGTATGTTAAACCTGATTACTTGAATACTATTTTTCGCGTTTATTTTTTAATGAAGAATAAACACCTGCAAAGATAATCATAGATTATATCGATCATTCATTTTCAGAAAATTTATTTGGAATCAATCCAGATAACATTCAAACCGGCTATTTTGATAATCAAAAAATGGATGTTGATTCAGGGTAGTAAAACTATTTTTTAGCACAAATATTTACTGATGGTATTCATCAAACTCTTATGTTTAATTGGTTTAGTAAGATAATCATCACATCCACAATCAATGGATTTCTGTTTATCATAATCAAATGCAAGTGCCGTTTGAGCAATCACATAAATATTTTTATTTAGTTTTTTTATCTGTGTTGTTGCTTCAAAACCACTCATCTTGGGAAGCTTGAGATCCATCAGTACCAAATTGATATCATTGTGTTTTTGACATATCTTTAAAGCATCTTCTCCATTACATGCGGAAATTACATGCACGTTTAGCGGTGCAAGCAATCGTTCGATCAGAACCCTGCTTGAATCTACATCCTCTACAACTAATATGGTTTTATCATTTAGCTTATTACTGATTCCTGTAATGATTCTATTGTATGGTTTCCTCATTATTTTAGCCATTAATGGTAGTGAAAAAGAAAACTCAGAACCATGATTAATTTTGGATTCGACCGTTAAATTGCCCCCTAACAATTCAACCAGTTTTTTTGAAATCGATAAGCCTAATCCGGAACCTCCGTATTTACCATCAAATGGTCCACGTACTTGTCCAAACCTTTCGAATATAATATTGAGGTCACTCTTTTTGATTCCAATTCCTGTGTCTTTTACGTAAAAACGTGCCGTTGATCCAAGTATTTCACATCCAAAAACAACAAATCCTTCTTCTGTAAACTTAATGGCATTATCAATGAGATTGACCAATACCTGAAATAATCTTGTTCGATCGGTTGTTATATGCAACTTTTCAACTCCGGATGGCATTGCAACTTTGAATGCTATATCTTGGTTTTTTAATTTTTTAAGCTTAGCGAGATAAACCTGCTCTAATTCACTCATCAATTCAAACACATCTACAACTGTTGGCTTTATATGCAGTTGGCTCCCTTCTATTTTACTTAAATCCAAAATATCATTCAGGAGATTTAACAAAACATCACCGTTCTTTGTGATTATATCGATATATTCCTCTCGTTCGACTGGGTTATCAGTATAACGTAACAGATCGGAAAAGCCAAGGATAGAATTCATTGGAGTGCGGATTTCATGCGACATATTTGCCAAAAAAGCAGACTTAAGGCGATCTGATTCTTCAGCCTTTACTTTTGCTTTTGCTAATTCGAGATTTGCAGCTTTTAACTTTTTCTCCAATTTGATATGGTCGGTAATATTTGATGACACACCAATCACTGATTCAACTTCACCTGCCGGATTTTTCATCGGCGAATAAGTTGTATCAAAAAATAATCCATTGATTTCTGTCACAGCCCTGACAAACTCCCCATTTAATGCCTTATTCACACTTTCAACTACTTGTGGATAATTCTTAATCGATTCGAAAACCGAATTTCCAACTAATTCACCCGGACTCATTCCTAAGCTTTTTAGTCCTTTACCATCGGCGAAAGTCAACACCCCATTTTTATCCAATGAAAATAAAATTACATGTGCCTCAGAAATAACTGTTTTAAGTTTTAGATTACTTTCTTTTAAGGCTTTTTCAGCCCTAACTTGCTCTGTTATATCGGTATGAGTGCCAAAAATCCTGATCGCTTTTCCTTCTTTATTTTTAATTAATGCAGCCCTGTTTTGAATCCATCTATAGGTTCCATCTTTATGCTGCATCCGGAAAGATATTTGAAATTGTCCTTCAGGGGAATTTAAATATTGCTTTAATTCGCGATGAACACGGCCGTAGTCTGTAGGGTGCAATAAATTCTGAAATGTCAAAAACTCATTTTTAATTTGATCAGGTTCATACCCGAGTTGTGCTTTCCACTGATCAGAATAGAACACTTCATCCTGATCTAATTTCCAATCCCAAATCCCTTCTTGAGCTGCTGACAGGGCTAATTTATATCCATTCCCATCTAAAATCCTATTAATCTCAGATTTATAAGAATCCACCTCAGCAGTTAGCTGCTCTACTTTTTTAATTAATTCGGTTTTTGACAGCATCGTATTAGGTTAGCTATTTCGTAACATTTAACAATAAATAATACAGGATATTCTTCAATTAAAAAACAATTGACGAGATAACAAGTTTACACTTATTTATGATGTGGATGCATCGGCATATTACCCAATTTTACACTAGGTAATACACCTAAAGATTTATAATTCGAATAATTTATTATTGATTGAATACTTGACCAAACCTGCAGTATTTCTTACTCTTGTTTTTTCGAGCAGGTTTCTTCGATGGGCATCAACTGTACGTACACTTATGGAAAGTTTATCTGCAATTTCCTGATTGGAATGTTCCCTGACAATGAGTTCCAATACTTCCATTTCCCTGGCTGTTAATTCTATTTTTGCATCTTGTTCTTTCGCTTTTCGAGGATTGGTCAACTCCTTTATAACTGCTAAAGTTATTTCCGGACTGTAATAATGCTTACCTTCAACTACAGCACTTAAAGCACTGAGTAATTCTTTTTTTCCTAAGTTCTTTAAAATATA
>PHDM01000103.1 GCA_002840985.1 Bacteroidetes bacterium HGW-Bacteroidetes-17 | reverse complement strand
CTATCCATGGCTTTACTGGTAGGAGGCTTCTTATTTACCACCTGGATGGCCGGAAGAATTTACCGCACCGGAATTTTGATGTATGGTAAAAAACCCAGCTATAAAGACTTGTATAAGTGGATAAAGTACAAAGGATAATTTGAAAATTTGGTAATTTGAAAATGTGTTAATGTGTCAAAAAATTGTTAATCGGTTTTCGAGAAGCGAAATATTTTACATTGAGCCAAGTCGAAATGCAGGAATGACATAGGAAAACACAGAAGGGTGTTGAGCGTAATCGAAACACCAAAATCTAAAACAAATCATCTAATTTATCTATTATAAAATGATAAAAAAACAAAAACTGGGCAATAGTGATTTAATGGCATCAGCAATCGGGTTGGGATGTATGGGAATGTCGGAATGGTACGGTCCAACCAATGATGAGGAATCAATTGCTACCATTAAATTGGCTCTTGAGATGGGTCTAAACTTTTTCGACACAGCCGATGTTTATGGAAACGGACATAATGAAACATTTGTTGGTAAAGCGCTAAAAAAGGTTCGTCAAAAGGTAATCCTTGCAACTAAATTCGGGTTCCTTCCCAGCGAAGGAGGGCTTAATAGCCGTCCGGAATATGTAAAAAAAGCTTGTGATGCAAGCTTGCTGCGACTGGGAACAGATTATATTGATTTGTACTATCTGCATCGGATCGACTCCAATGTTCCGATTGAGGAAACTGTTGGAGCAATGGCTGATCTTGTTCATGAAGGAAAAGTCAGGTATCTAGGACTTTCAGAAGTTTCGGTTAAAAGTCTGAAAAGGGCTTATACCATTCATCCAATAACAGCACTTCAATCTGAATATTCGATTTGGGTTCGAGATATTGAAACCGAAATTATAGCTGCCTGTCGGGAGTTAAAAGTGGCGATGGTTCCTTATAGTCCTTTAGGGAGGGGATTTTTGACCGGAAAATTAAAAAATGTTGATCAGATAAGCGGAGAAAAAGATTACCGAAAAGACATTCCATTATTTCAGGGTGAAAACTTTGAAGCCAATTTAAATATTGTTAAAGAACTGGAAAAAATTGCCAGTAATAAAAACTGCAAAACAAGCCAGATTGCATTGGCATGGATCCGTTCGCAGGGAAATGATATTTTTCCAATCCCCGGTACTAAACGAAGAACTTACCTCAAAGAAAATCTTGAGTCTTTAAAAATCGAATTATCACCTGATGAATTAGAAAGCATTAATCAAATCTCAAAACTGGTTCAGGGTAACCGGAAAAATGATTCGGGAATGAAGCTGGTGGATAGATAATTTGATGATTTGAAAATGTTACAATTTGAAAATTAAAAAGGCACCCTGTCGAAGGGCAGATTTTTTATACCGAAAAAGTTAAATGTTTTTTTGATAATTAGACTTTCTTTTCAAACCCTCCCCCAACCCCTCCCTAAATTTAGGGAGGGGAGTTATTTCCAGGTCAAATTAAGTTTTGAGTAAAACTTTAAAAGCCCCTCCCTCGTGAGGGAGGGGTTGGGGCGGGTCAGCCAGAAGAATTGAAAAAACTTACAATTTTAGTAAGCACCTCATTCACATTTTTCAATTCCTCATTTTTAAAGTGAAGCATTTGAATTCCTTTGGATTGAATGATTTCATCCCTCCATTTATCATGTTCTTTTTGATAATCATGAATTTTCCCATCCAACTCAATC
Organism: Bacteroidetes bacterium HGW-Bacteroidetes-17; assembly: GCA_002840985.1. GTDB lineage: Bacteria > Bacteroidota > Bacteroidia > Bacteroidales. Next base: position 11,432 of record PHDM01000103.1, on the reverse strand, counting down.
ACCAATTTTTCTTCTGCACAATAAAAATCAGCCACAAAAAAGAATAGTTCTTTTCGATTCGATTCGTAAATTATTGGGTGTTGTCTTAAGAATTTCCGTCCTTCAACTTGGCGCTTTCGAAGAAATTGCCATAGAATTATTTCCTCTTTGGTTTGCTTATTCCTTAAACCACGAGTTATCTTCTTCAAATCTGCATACTTCATTATTAAAGCTGTTTACAGATTAATAACTATTCAATGAATATGTTCCGGTAAACGTTGGTTCTTAAGAATAAAAAATGATCGGGATTATACTAGGCAGCAGCTAAACACCTTAAATGACCGAAATTTAATTCTACCTTAAAATATTCAGTTTTTTTACTCAAATCAAGGCAAAAAGTGAAGACTTTTCAATAAAGTAATGTCTATTTGACATTGAGTCAGGCAAGCTAATAATCGTCTAATCCAATAATTATAAGAAAGATTTCAGTTAAAAGAATTAGTCCTCATAATCATCAGAGGGTTCATCCTCTTCTGCGTATTTTTCTTCGTAGTCTTCTTTTACATTATCTTTCAATACACCAAAATCATCGAAATCATCATCGTCATCCACAATTTTTTTTGCTTTAACAATGGTCATCCTGACCAAATACATCCGGTCTTCCGTTTCGAAAGGCAATGCACTAACTCTTAATCCATCTTTATCATAAAAGCCTATCAAATGTTCGCTAAAACCGGTAGGATATGCCAATTTGATCTGTTCTTGCATTTCCTCACTCAGTTTTTCATAATCCTTGATAACTTTGGGTTTGTTCTTTGATTCCATTTTCAATCAATTAAAATAACACTACCACCCTAGCAAATAGGCAAAAATCAATGGTGCAACAATGGTAGCATCAGATTCAATAATATATTTAGGAGTATCGATACCCAGTTTGCCCCACGTAATTTTTTCGTTGGGAACCGCTCCTGAGTATGAACCGTAACTTGTAGTCGAATCGCTGATTTGGCAAAAATAACTCCAGAATGGGGTATCTGTTCTTTCCAAATCCTGATAAAGCATTGGAACTACACAAATTGGGAAATCACCTGCAATGCCTCCTCCTATTTGAAAAAATCCAATGCCTTCTGTTCCTGAATTTTTGGTGTACCATTCTGCCAGAAAAGTCATGTATTCAATCCCTGATTTCATGGTTGAAGGTTTCAACTCACCTTTGATACAATAAGAAGCAAAAATATTGCCCATGGTCGAGTCTTCCCATCCGGGAACAATGATGGGTAAATTCTTTTTGGCAGCAGCTAACATCCAACTGTTTTTCGGATCAATTTCATAATATTGTTCGAGTACTCCTGAAAGCAACATCTTGTACATGAATTCATGTGGGAAATAGCGTTCACCCTTATCCTCTGCTTCTTTCCAAATTTTGAAAATATGAGCTTGCAATCTACGGAAAGCTTCTTCCTCAGGGATGCAGGTATCGGTAACCCGATTCAATCCTTTTTCCAGCAATTCCCACTCTTGTTCAGGGGTTAAATCCCTGTAATTTGGAACCCTTTTGTAATGCGAATGGGCAACCATATTCATCAAATCTTCCTCTAAATTCGCTCCTGTACAGCTGATAATTTGAACTTTATCCTGTCGGATGATTTCAGCCAACGATTTACCTAATTCAGCAGTACTCATTGCACCAGCCAGGGTGATCATCATTTTTTTGCCTTCGGTCAAATGTTTTTCATAGCCTTTAGCAGCATCGACAAGGCTTGCAGCATTAAAATGCTTATAATTTTCGAGCATGAACATGCTAATCGGTCCTTTATTTTTCATGATTGCTAAATTTATAGCTTAACATTTTATAATACAACTTTGCGACCAGAAAATTTGCCGGTTTATAACCTGCCAACGGTGCCAATTCTACAATGTCGAATCCCAGTACATTTTTTTGTTCGAACACCTTTTTTAGATATTTTATCGTGGTATTCCAATCTAATCCTCCAGGCTCAGGAGTTCCGGTTGCAGGCATGATGGATGGATCAAAAACATCCAGATCGAGGGTGATATAAACTTTATCCGTCATTAGTTTTATCGATTCATCCATCCAATTGGTTTGATGATGCATGTCCTCGGCAAAAAAACATTTTTCCTTCTTTAAAAAAGGTTTTTCAACGGTATCCATACTTCTGATTCCAACCTGAATTAAATTCGCGTGTTTTGATGCTTCATGAACAGCGCAAGCGTGATTATAGGGTGTTCCACCATATTCCGGTCGTAAATCGGCATGCGCATCCAATTGCAGTATGGTAATATCAGTGTATTTTTCGTAATAAGCTTTCAAAATACCAATGCTAACAGAATGCTCGCCACCAAAAAAGGTAAGGAATTTATTAAGTGATAATAATTTTTTCGTACTCTCCAGTACAGTAGTAAAAACTGCTTCGGGAGAAGATTTTTCCTTAATTTCAGGAATAATATGAATTCCTTTTTTATAAACTTCCGAATCGGTTTCGATATCGTAAAGCTCCATGTTTTCGCTTGCTTCGATAAAAGCTCCGAAGGCTTCATCGGCTCCTTTCCCCCATGTACTCGTACCATCGTAGGGTATCGATTGCAGTAATACCGCAGCTTTTTCGAAAGAAGCAAATTTATCTTCTATGCCCCCAAAATTCCTCATTCCGTATAACCTAAAATATTAAACATTTCAGTAACCGATTGTTCGTTTCGATAAACATAATCTATAAAATTACCTTTTTCATCCCTGTCGATGATCACGTGTGCAGGCGAAGGAATCAAACAATGTTTTATCCCACCATATCCACTAATTGAATCCTGATAAGCCCCGGTGTGAAAAAATCCCAAATACAGGGGTTCTTCTTCTTCATCTTTGTAAGTGGGCAATAAAACTTCCTGATTCAGGTCCTCCGAATTATAATAATCGGAATGATCGCAACTAATCCCGCCAATGTTTACCCGGGTATATTCATTATCCCATTTGTTGATGGGCAATAAAATAAATTTTTCGTGCGAGGACCAGGCGTCAGGAATGGTATTCATCAAACTGTTGTTAATGATGTACCACAATTCGGTATCGTTTTGTTGCTTTTGTTCAAGCACTTTAAAAATAATGGCGCTACTTTCACCAACAGTATATTTTCCGAATTCAGTAAAAATATCAGGTTCTTCAACTTTATCGTTTTCACAAGTTTCCTTAATATTTTTAACAATTTCGTTAATCATGTATTCATAATCATACTCAAATCCCAGGTGATTGCGAATAGGAAATCCTCCGCCCAAATTCAGGGCATGTAACGAAGGCGATTGTTTTTTAAGCTCAACATAGAGTTTGAGTGCCTTTTGAAACTCTCCCCAATAATACAAACTGTCCTTTATCCCTGAGTCGACAAAAAAGTGAAACATAATTAGTTCTACCCGTTTATTATCTTTAATATGTTCATTAAAGAAATCGAGCATCTCAGTATTGGGTATTCCTAAACGTGAAGTATAGTATGCTGATTGGGGCTCTTCGTTGATCGACATCCGAAGTCCAATCTTTACTTTTTTATCACCGGCCTGCTTAAGTAATCGTGACAGCTCCGACTGACTATCCAGGATAACTACTGAATTTTTAAACCCTTTTTTCTGAAGCAACAGGATTTTTTGAATATAGTCGTCTGTTTTATATCCATTATGTACGATCAATCGGGAAGGACTTATTTTCCCGTTTTTAAAAAGATTCAGGATTAAATCAATATCAAATGCCGACGAAGTTTCAAGATTGACATTGTGATTTAATGCCTCGTTAAGCACGTGATGAAAGTGATTACATTTAGTGCAATAACAATAGAAGTATCTGCCATTGTAATCGTTATTACGGATGGCCCTGTTAAAGAGGTTCCGAGCCTTTTTAATCTGATCACCAATTTTTGGTAAATAAATCAAATTGAATGGCGTTCCGTATTTATCGATCAAATACTTTAATGAAATTCCATTAAATGTTAAATATTTATCACGCAAATCAAAGCCTTCCTGTGGGAAGTAAAAACTTTGCTCTACAAGGTCAAAATAAGAATTTCTCATTCGCTTTAAGTATAAAATATGAAAAAAAACTCTGTAAAAGAATGAATCTCTTACATAGCAAAAAAAATAATTAAATTTTTATTCGGATTATTTGAAGCGAAAACATGCTCGCTACTTCATCCATTTTAATGCCGTAATATAGGTAATTTTTATGCTTAATCAAGCTTTTGACAAATGAACTTTTTAGTGTATGAACTAGATTTTGTATTACAGATCTCAGGGTAGGATGATAAGAAACCGTATCAAAGGAAGTAGTGCTTATTTCAGACTTTGGTGTTTTTATGAAATCAAATATTATTTGTTTTCTTAGAAACATCCCTTTAAGGGTATAAAGCAAATCACTAAAGGAGGTCACGTTCATCAGCTATGTCATAAATTTAATTTTAAAAAGAGCGCAAATTTATAAATTAAATCTAAAAATAAGGACTTTTTTTTCATACTGCAATTTTTTTATTGTCCAATAATATTTTGCCGAGCTTTGCAGCATGATTTCAAAGAATTGCGATCTCATCCGTATATAATTTTAATAATTAGGTGGGATGCCCGCCTGAACGAAAATATTCGGGCCGGGAACTCGTTGATGAAATTCTCATCCTTGTTTGCTTTAAACGAACATGCTCGTTTCAAATTTTTATACTTATTTCACACTGGATGATTTAAAATTACATGATATCAATTTGTTAAAAGCAAACTATTTAAGCTTTCCATTATATTTGTCAATCTTACATTTACTGTTGTTAATTTCAATATTTAATTCTATTTTTGCACCCTCAAAAAAGAATCAAAACCTATAAAATCTACACATATGCAAAACAAAGGAGCTATCAAATTTTTTGCAATTGCCTTTGCGCTGGTTTGCTTATTCCAGCTTTCGTTCACATTTGTGACCACCAAGGTAGAAAAAGATGCCCAAAAATACGCTAATAACGCGATTAGCCAACAGATGGCAACTAACATGGCTCAGGGAGACGTAATGCGCGAAGGAACCATATTAGATTCTATCGAAGTTGCCAGAAGCAAATATTATCTCGATTCAATTTCAAACGAAGTAGTTTTTAATATATTATTAAGAAAATATACTTATAAGGAATGTCTGGAAAGAGAGATCAACCTAGGGCTTGACCTTAAAGGCGGGATGGATGTTACATTAGAAATAAAAGTAGCAGATATCATTCGTGCTTTATCAGGCGATAGCAAAGATCCGGTATTTGTTCAAGCTTTAGCAATGGTTACTGAAAAGCAAAAGGATAGCCAAAAAGACTTTGTGACCTTATTTGGAGAATCATTTAATGAAATAGATCCCAATGCACAGCTTTCAGCCATTTTTACTAAAATTGAATTTCGCGATCGAATTAAATACAATTCGACCAATGAAGAAGTAATGGCAATCATCCGTGAAGAAACCAACGGAGCAGTTGACAGGGCCTTCAATATTTTAAATACCCGTATTAACCGTTTCGGAGTAGCCCAACCAAATATTCAGCGAATTCCAAATACCGGCAGGATTTTAGTACAATTACCTGGTATTAAAGATCCTGACAGGGTTCGTAAATTATTACAGGGAACTGCACAACTTGAATTTTGGGAAAATTACAGGTTTAATGAACTACAATCTTTTTTCTCTGAAGCCAACACTCAATTAGCATCGCTACTGGAAACCGAAGCTGTTTTAAATGGAACTAAAACTGCCGAAGAAACTGAATCGATCATTACTGAAAATATAGCCGAAACAACAAAAGATTCTGCTACTTCATTGCTGGAACAATTAACATCAGATTCAGCCTTACAAGACCAGCCAAGCAAAGAGCAATCTTTCGCAGAATATGAAAAAACCAATCCACTCTTTGCCGTATTAACCCCTGCATTTTTTCAAAATCAGCAAGGACAATATGTTGCAAGTGATGGTGCCGCCGTTGGATATGCTTATATTAAAGACACTGCAAAAGTAAATAACCTGCTATCAAAGGTCCCAAATATTTTTCCCAGAGATTTAAAACTGGCATGGACCAATAAACCGGAAAATTATCGTCCTGACATGCTCGAATTGATTGCTCTAAAAGCATCACGCGATGGCGGAGCAGCTATGTTTGGAGAAGTGGTTGTTGATGCACGTCAGGATTATGCTCAAAATGGATCACCAAGTGTTACCTTGGGTATGAATGCCGACGGATCAAGAGATTGGAAACGATTGACGGGAGAGAATGTTGGTCGCCCGATTTCTATTGTTTTGGATGATTATGTTTATACCCATCCGAATGTTGGCAGCGAAATTTCAGGTGGACGTACAGAAATTTCCGGTGGAAGCATGACCATTGAAGAAGCGAAGGACCTTGCAAACATCCTTAAAGCAGGTAAACTTCCTGCTCCGGCAAGTATCATTGAAGAAAACATTGTTGGACCTTCTTTAGGTCAGGAAGCGATTAATGCCGGTTTATGGTCGTTCCTTATCGCATTTGTTCTGGTATTATTCTACATGCTATTATATTACAATAAAGCTGGTATGATTTCCGATTTAGCATTATTGACTAATATCTTCTTCCTCTTTGGTGTACTTGCATCGCTGGGTGCTGTTCTTACTTTACCCGGTATCGCAGGTATCGTTTTAACGCTGGGTATGGCAGTTGATGCCAACGTAATCATTTACGAAAGGATCAAGGAAGAGATCAGGGCTGGAAAAGGAATGAGGCTTGCGATTCAGGATGGATATCGAAATGCCTACTCTGCTATTATCGACGGTAACGTAACCACATTACTGACCGGTATCGTACTTTATGTATTCGGTTCAGGACCGGTACAAGGATTTGCAACCACCCTGATCATTGGTATTGTTTCATCCTTGTTTACTGCTATTTTCATCTCGAGGTTGATTTTCGAATGGATGATGAACAAAAATATGACCTTGAACTTTGCAAATAATTTTACCAAAGATTTTCTGGCAAATGCAAACTTCGATTTCTTAAAAGTGCGTAAGATAACTTATGTCATTTCTTCAGCCATCATCATCATTGGTATTGGATCATTAGCGATGAGAGGATTAAATTACGGTGTTGATTTTTCGGGAGGTAGAACTTATGTTGTTCGATTCGATCAGGATGTGTCAGTAAATGAGATTCGACAATCGCTGACTGCACAATTTGCAAATGACACTCCTGAAGTAAAAACTTTTGGACCCAATAAGCAGGTAAAAATTACCACAAAATATATGATTGAAGATGCAGGTGATGAAGTTGATGGTATCATTCAAAACTTACTGTTCACTGGATTAAAACCATTCTATGCCGATCAAAGCATCACTTATTCAAGATTCAGTACCGATGTTGAAACAAATGATAAATTGATCGGTATTTTGAGTTCACAAAAAGTAGGGCCAACCATCGCTGATGATATCCGGAACAAGTCGATCATGGCTATCACCTTTGCGCTAATTGTAATCTTTCTTTACATTGCAGTTCGATTCAAGAGATGGCAATTCGGTCTTGGTGGTGTTGTAGCACTTTTCCATGATACAATCATTACCGTTTCACTGTTTTCAATACTCTATTCAGTCATGCCATTCAACCTCGAAATTGATCAGGCATTTATTGCTGCGATTCTGACGATTATCGGATATTCGATTAATGATACCGTAATTATCTTCGATAGGATCAGGGAAGTAATGGGACTATATCCAAAGAAGGCATTAAAAGACAATATGAACAGTGCGATCAACAGTACCTTGGCACGTACATTGAATACTGCCGGTACCACTTTGGTTGTACTGCTTGCCATCTTCTTATTTGGGGGTGATGTAATTCGTGGATTTATATTTGCCCTTACAATTGGTATCATTGTCGGTACATATTCTTCAGTATTTATCGCCAGCCCAATTGCTTATGATCTGATTGGAGAAAAATCCCTGGCTAAAATCACAGCAAAATTAGAATCAAAAGCTGAATTAAAGAAAAAATAAATATTAATTCTTATACGACGTTAAATAATCGATATATAATCAGCGTCATTCAAAATTTGTTTTGGATGACGCTGATTTGTTTTTAACCGCATCTGTTTTTTTTACTATTTTTGTTACTCAAGTAAAATGTATATGCTCGGACAAACACTTTTATTTTTAGACATAGGCACCGGTGAATTTATTCTCATTTTTCTGGTTGTTTTCATCGTGTTCGGTCCCAGTAAAATACCGGAATTGTCAAAAAAAATTGGTCGGGGAATCTACGAAATTAAGAGGGCCTCGAACGAAATAAAAAGAGAGATTGACACCGAAGTCAGAAAGCTTGAGCGTAATGTGGATACAGACATAAAAAAATCTGTAAAAAAGCCTACAGTAACAATCAAAGAAGAAAAATCGGAGGAAGAACCTAAAGAAAATAAATAATTTCCACTTTTGATCGTTCTTAACCCATATCAACATTTTACTGATCAAATGAATAAAGCAAGCTTTTTAATATTCATTCTCTTCATTTTAAGCCTACCGGCAAATGCGCAAAAGAAAAATGCAAGAGCAGCCGATGAAGCTTTTGCTACGCACAAATATGCAACCGCCATCGATCATTATCGCAAAGCCTATACAAAAATCAAGAATGATCAGGAAGAGAAGAACCGTATCAATTTTCAACTTGCCGAATGCTATCGTTTGACCAATAACGTTAATCGGGCCGAAATTCAATATAAAAGGCTCGAGAAAATAAAATATCAGGAAAAAGAACCGCTTATATTGCTATATCTGGCAAACGCTTTATTATCAAATAAAAAATATAAAGAAGCATTAATACAATACGAGGCTTATCAGCAATTAGCCCCGGATGATCCAAGAGGTGCCAATGGCATTTCATCCTGCGCCAAAGCAGCCGAATGGGAGAAAACACAATTTAACTATGTAGTAGGAAACCTTAAAAAAATCAATTCAAGGGAAGACGATTTTTCGCCTGCCTATGCCAATTCCGAATTAAATACAATCGTGTTTACATCAGGACGAAGCACTGCCACAGGTAATCAAAAAGATGAATGGACCAATCAGGATTTCAGCGATTTATTCATCACAAGAGTTGATGCAAAAGGCAATTTCACAATTCCTGTGTTGTTTGATAATCCGGATGGAGATTTGGATAGTGACCTGACAATCAATACGGGAGGAAACGAAGGAACACCACAATTAAACAACAATTTCAGCATCCTCTATTTTACCAAATGTCCTGCAAACAGCACTAAAAATCATGGTTGTAAAATTTATACTTCCGAACGGAACGGGAGAAATTGGTCAAGACCTAAACCTCTGCAATTCGGTAATGATTCCTCTTCAGTAGTAGGACATCCAACAATCAGTAGTGACGAGCTTACGATTTATTTTACTTCTGATAGTAAAAATGGATATGGAGGCAGGGACATCTGGATGTCGAAGCGAAAGAATAAAAATGAAGCTTTTGGTAAACCTCAAAATCCGGGACCTGAAATAAATACCCCGGGCGACGAAATGTTTCCTTACTTAAGGAACGATACCCTTCTTTATTTTTCATCGAATGGTCATACTGGCATGGGTGGTTTGGATATTTATCGCGCTACCTATAAATCAGGTTGGGGAAATGTTATCAACCTAAAAGCTCCATTCAATTCGAATTTTGATGATTTTGGGATCATTTTTAATCCTGAAAAAGAAGAAGGTTTTTTTAGTTCGAACCGCAAGGGCTCGCGAAAAGATGACCTCTACTCATTTTATCAACCGGTTTTAGAATACAGTATTGAAGGTACTGTAAAGAATGAAAACTCATTACAATTTATTGAAGGGGCAGAAATAAGTTTATTGTCTTCGAGCGGAACAAATCATGTTACACTTACCAATGTAAATGGGAAATATCAGTTCGGAACCACTCAGATCAAGCCAAACCAAACTTATGAAATTAGTGCAAGCAAAGCTGATTTTTTCATTCAAAAACAACTGATCACCAGCGAAAATTTGACGAATAAAAGGAAGTTAAAACAGGATTTCAGTTTAATTCCATTTCCCTCAGAACCCATCTTATTGCCGGAAATTTTATACGATTTGGGCAAGTGGGAACTTAAAACGCAATATCAGGATTCGTTGCAGGACCTCATCAAAACCATGGATGAAAATAAAAATCTGGTAATTGAACTTGCCTCGCATACTGATTCACGTGATACGGATGAACGAAATGATATTTTGTCGCAACGAAGGGCACGATCGGTGGTTGAATATTTAATTTTGCGGGGAATTGATCCCGATCGTTTGGTTGCAAAAGGTTATGGCGAACGTCAGCCCCGAGAACTTAAACAAAATCTGGTTAAAAATGGGATTACATTCCAAAAGGGTTCTAAACTAACCGAAGAATTTATTAATGGACTCCGAAGTAACGCCGAAAAAGAAGCTGCCCACGAACTGAACCGACGAACTGAATTCCGTATTTTAAATAAAGATTTTGAACAAAAAACTTCGAAGGCAGAACTAAATCCTGACAAGGTTAATATTGACTTAAATCCGGTTACGAATGAGATTACATTTATGCTGGAAACACAAACAGGGGTGATAACCGCGAATTGTTTAATTAACGATCATGCGATAGAATTTTCTTATCAGGAAAATTATATTACCGAAATATCTTTACGTCAGGCCTTAAAATTGCTGAACGATGGAGAAATCGATAAAAACGATTTTATGGGTGATGTAGAAATGGCACTGGCAAACGGAACCATAGCAAATCAATCTATATTTAAGATTAAAAAATTGACCATCGCCGACAAAACCATCGAGAATATTGAAGTTATAGTAAATAACCGACTAAAAAATTCATTTCAATTTGGGAGTTCGGTTTTGTCAAAGTTTGGTAATTTTACCATCGATAAAGAAGCAAAAAAAATAATCTTTCAATAAGATCACGCAAATGCCAATTGAATCAAGATATCAGCAAAGGGGAGTATCCGCAGGGAAAGAGGACGTTCACAGTGCCATTAAAAATATAGATAAAGGACTTTTCCCTCAGGCTTTTTGTAAAATTATTCCGGATATTATTGGAAATGATGAAAGCTATTGCAATGTGATGCATGCGGATGGAGCCGGAACAAAATCTTCGTTGGCTTATTTATATTGGAAAGAAACAGGTGATATTTCTGTCTGGAAAGGCATCGCACAGGATGCAATCGTAATGAATCTGGACGATTTGCTTTGTGTTGGTATCACCGATGGGATTCTGATATCCTCTACCATCGGACGCAACAAACAGCTCATCCCGGGTGAAGTGATTGCAGCCATCATCAATGGTACCGAAGCATTTTTGGAAGAAATGCGATCGCATGGCATTGGCATTTATTCAACCGGTGGCGAAACTGCCGATGTTGGGGATTTAGTTCGAACCATTATCGTTGATTCAACGGTT
>PHDM01000102.1 GCA_002840985.1 Bacteroidetes bacterium HGW-Bacteroidetes-17 | reverse complement strand
CAAGATTGAAGTAGCAGATTATCACTATCAGGGCGACGGGCAGCTGAAAAATTCGGTACCGCAACCCGAAACCGATCAAAGACTCGATACTCAGGGAGACAAATTGATGTCAAGGGTTATCTATCGCCGTATTGGGGATCAGCAATCGATCGTTGCTGTTCACTCGATTAAAACTGCACAGAGTGGTGGTGTCAGATGGTATGAATTCAGACTGGATGATCAGCAAAACATATCTTTGTTTCAACAAGGAACCTATGCACCTGACAGCCTTTATCGCTGGCTTCCCAGCCCTGCAATGGACAAGTTTGGGAATATTGGTATCGGTTATTCAATTTCCGGAGAAGAACTCTTTCCCGGACAACGTTTTACCGGAAGGTTAGCCGGTGATCCGGTTGGGATCATGAACCTCAAAGAAACAGTTCTGGTAAATGGAGAAGCTTCCCAAACCAATACCCTGAGATGGGAAGATTATACACAAACCGCGATTGATCCCTCCGATGATTTCACAATCTGGTATGTGGGTGATTACCTGAAAAAAGGTGCAAGTACATACTCAACAAAGATTGGGGCATTCAGGTTACAGTCAGTTCAAAGTTTCGAAAAATAAGGTTTTGGTGGTTAACTGCGGCAAAACTTATGCATTGGTTAAGAATTTTTTCACCGAATGGACTCAGTCATATACTTTTGTCAGCCATGAAAAAGTTGATACTTTTTCTACAATCAATTTTCTTTGGGAATATCATAAAACAAAAAACAAAAATATTTTTGACCGGAATCAAAATTCGGTTAATTTTGCAAATATGCGGCAGTAGCTCAGTTGGTAGAGCATCAGCTTCCCAAGCTGAGGGTCGTGGGTTCGAGCCCCATTTGCCGCTCTCAAACGTGTGTTATTCATTCAGTAATTTTTATTCATCTATCAATTATAAACATTCAAATGTATTTGCTAACTTCGAGATGACCAAATATCATGCTGAATTATGGCCATAAAAAAGTATCAAATCGTTAATTATAAATAATTTAAGATAAATTTGTTTTATGATCATCACAAAACCTAATCTCATGGAAAATTCATATACCATCCTCATTCCCGAGGATACAATCATTGAAGGATTTATTAAAACCAAGAAATCCTTTAAAATAAAGAGTAATTTTCATGGAACCTTGCTTTCGCTTGAGAAAATCACCATTGATGAAACATCAAAGGTAATTGGTGATATCGTTTGTTCTGAATTGGTTATCAGTGGTGGCTTTGAAGGTAATATCTATTGCACCGGAAAATTGACTGTAATTGGCAAATCAACCATCAAGGGACATGTATTTACAAAATTATTTCAGAATGAATCAGATTGTGATTTGAATTGCTTTATTCAAATCCCTAACAATGCAGTGATAAACAGCATTCAGGATATTTTGATGAATATCGATGCTGCAACAAAACTCTCAACAGATGGTAATCTAAAAAAGATAGTCACACTATTTCAGGAGAATGTTTTTACTGCAGGGAAAAATCAAAATCATAACCCGGCAATCGTTCCAATAGATGAGCCTGCATAAGTTGATAAGGTTACGAACATTGACAAATCTTTTACAATAATCACTCATACTTCAGCGATTCTGACGGGTTTGCCCTTGCGGCTTTAATGGTTATTATACCTACCGTTATGATTGCGATAAACAGGGCCAAAATTGCCCCTGAAGCAAACATCCACAAAGCAATTTCAGTGCGATAAACAAATTTATCGAGCCATTTATCCATGGCATAATATGAAAGCGGAAAAGCCAAAACTGCTGCAATTAATACCCATTTTGATAAATCATAGATAAACATTTTAACGATACTTCCCTCCGAAGCCCCCATCACCTTTCGTATTCCAATTTCTCTAATTTTTTGTTGAATAGTGTAAGAGGTTAATGCGAATAAGCCAAGCATGGAAATAATAATGGATAAAATAGCGGCATAAGTTATCAGCTGATTTACTTTTTCTTCCTTCTCATACAAACTATTATAGTATTGATCGATAAACTGGTAGCTAAAAGTATAATTTGGATCCAGCTTTTGAAATAGTTGTTCAATCTCCTGAATGGTTTTTGATAAGTCCTTGCTTTGCAATTTAATCGAAATATAATTAAACCCTGAGTTGTTTAAGGCATATCCAAAAGGTTCAATCGCATTGTGAAGTGAGAGATAATTAAAGTCCCTGAAAACACCAATTACCTGCAACGTATCGAATGTAACCACTAATTTTTGATCGATGGGGTGTTCAAGTCCCAGTTTTTTAACAGTAGTTTCATTGATAAGTAACTTATCATAATCCGTTTTCATTTCGTCCGAAAAATCACGGCCCTCAATAATTTCCATTCCATAGGTGTTTAAAAAGCCGGTCTGAATCCTCCCAATATTAAAAACGATGGAGGACGATGCATCCTCACCCAGTTTAAAAAGTGCTTCTACATTTTGATTTCTACCTGGAACATACTGCGATGCAACTACCGATAAAACATTCGGATTTGCCTGTAAATCAGCTTTTATGGAATTATATGAATTATGAATGGTATTGGTAAGTTTATTCACAACCATTACCTGATCTTTATTAAATCCTAAATCTTTGTTTTTTAAGAAGTTTACCTGAGTATACAACAGGGCCAAATTAACCAACAAAAAGATTGCTATCGCAAACTGAAATACCACCAAAACCTTTCGTAATAAACTATTTTTATGGGTGGACGATTTACCGCCTTTTAATGCTTTTATAGGCAAAAATCCGGATAAATAGAAAGCCGGATATGCCCCTGAAAGTACTCCCAAGGTTAATACCCCGGATATCATCAGCACAAAAACCATCGGATCGCTCCAATAAGGAATAATGATCGGGCTATCCATCAATTGCCTGAATGGATTGATCATTAATTCAGACAATCCAAGGGCAAGTACAAACGCAATAAAAGAAACGATCATGGATTCTCCAATAAACTGTCGGAATAAATGGCTCTTATATGCGCCCATTACTTTACGTAATCCAATTTCTTTCGCCCGGGTTTCCGAATTTGCAGTAACAAGGTTTACAAAATTTACAATAGCAATGAGAATAATAAAAATACAGAGCGCTGAAAAAATATAAACATTATTAATATCACCACCATCTTCCATTTCCATACTGGTATGTGATTTAAGATGGATATCGCCCAAGGGTTGCAAAGCGGTTTTGATTGTAAGACCAAGCGATTTAAAGCGTTCATTTGCTGCTTCTTTAATCAATTCGTCCAACTTTGCCTCCAACTGTACTTTATCCACTTTTTCATTACAGGTCAGATAAGTAAAAAAACTGAACCCATTCTGTTTGGCAATATCATTTTTTTCATTACTAACAGTAACGAATGATCCAAGCATATCAAAATAAAAATGAGAACTCACCGGTACTTTTTCAACAATTCCGGTAATCTTGTAATTTTCATCCCAAAAACGAATCGATTGGTTATAGGCATCTGTCTCCCCAAAAAGTCTTTTAGCGTATTCATTTGTTATAACTATTGAATTGGGCTGGGTTAAAGCAGTACTTGGATGACCTGCAATAAAATGAAGTGTGAATATATCAAAGAAACTTGAATCGACCCACATCAATTCGTTGTTGGAATATTTTTGGTCATTATACTCAACTTCAGGATTGCGATTAGCATAAATCCGGCTTATTGCCCCAACTTCAGGAATCCGTTCATTAATCATTGGGGCCACGGTTCCCAGGGTAATCGGTCCTTCCACACTCGAGCCATTCGGGAGGGTAATATTCGAATACAATCGATAAATCTCACTATACTTTGTATTGTATCGATCATAGCTTAATTCAAAATAAACATAAGATGCTATCAAAAAGGTCGCGGCCAAACCAACAGCTAAGCCAAATACATTTGTTAAGGAATGCAGTTTATGCCTGAACATATTTCGCAAGGCAATTTTAAAAAAATTCTGAATCATGATATCTATTTTAACGGTCCATTCATTAGACGCACACAGATTTAAAATGTTACTCACTAAAATTTAAACGGTATTTTTAATTTTGAATCTTAATTGAATCTATTTAACTTTACCCGATATGAAGCTAATGACTTATCGTTTAATTCATGCCGAAAAAAGAATGATGTATAATATTTCGGGCAAACAAGGAATTTTACTTGTGTTTGAAAATGGGAAGAAAATCATTATAGGTACCAGAAAAGCAGAAGAAATTTCTAAAATCCTTAAAAAACCATGACCCAAATCGACAACTTCAATCTTACCGAAAAGTTCATTTTATTAGCAATGCACCCTGATAAAGCACGCTATAAAATTAGCGATCAGGCCCTAAACGCAGGTTTAATCGGATCTATTCTTCTAGATTTGTCAAAAGAGGATAAATTATTGATCAAAAATAAGATGCTTCAGGCTAAATCGAGTTATTCCATTATGTCAACAACCCATAATCAAATTCTATCCATCATTCAACAATCTGAAAAAGAAAGAAACATTAAAATATGGATCCAAAAGCTTTCAATGAAATCAGGAGCCTACAGAAAGAAAATTTTAGAAGGATTAAGAGATAAAGGATTGATTAAAATTGAGTATAAAAAATTTCTCTTCATCCCATACCTCAAAGCCTATCTTATTAAAAAAAACGAACGGTTAAACTTAATCGATCAAATCAGGGAAATCCTGATCTATTCAAAAAAACCGGACACTGAAATGGCCTCCTTATTGGGAATGGTAGAAGCATGCAAAATGTATCCAATTATTGCAAGGGACCGGACCGAGAGAAAGAATTTTCAAAAGAAATTAAAGGAAATCATTAAATCGGACTTAATTGCTTCGGGCGTTGATCAGGTAATAAAAGAAATGCAGGCTGCCATCACTGCAGCAGTGATGGTCTCGACCGTGGCTGCAACTTCCGGATCCAGATAAAACAATTCCAATGATTGCCGCTGATTACACAATACTTAAGCCTTCCTATAAATTAGCAACGAATCGTACTTCAGAAAAGTTGAGGACCTCAGATCCGATCAACTTCCACTCAACATTGAATAATTACATGCCTACTCCCCTGCTTCATTTACCGAAACTGGCAAAATGGCTTGGGGTGCAAAGCATATTTGTAAAAGATGAGTCCTTCAGGTTCGGATTAAAATCATTTAAAGGATTAGGAACATCTTATGCCCTGCATAAAATTATTACGGAAAATCCAAACATACACACTTATTGTACAGCTACAGATGGCAATCATGGCAGGGCCTTGGCCTGGTCGGCCAGACTTGCTGAGAAAATCGCAGTAATCATAGTTCCCAAACATACCACCAGTGCCAGAATTGAAGCTATTAAAAGTGAGGGAGCAAAAGTTGAAATATTTGATGGAAATTATGATGATGCTTGTTTATACGCTGATAAGCTTAGCAGTCAGGATGGCTGGCAATTGGTTCAGGATGTTGCATGGGAGGGATATGAAGAAATACCTGCTCAGATAATGTGCGGTTATCTAAGTATTTTCAAGGAGTTGGAAAATAGTTTGCACCCAAATGCAAAGGCGGGGATTGATCTCGTTTTTTTACAAGCGGGTGTTGGAAGTTTCGCATCAGCTGCAGCCTGGTATTATCTGAATCGTTACGGGATTAAAAAACCAAAAATTGTTATTGTAGAGCCGTTGGAAGCAGATGGCATCCTTGAATCCTTTAAACAAAAAAAATTAAGTTGCCCTAAAGGAAAACAACAAACCATCATGGCCGGATTAAATTGCGGTTTACCTTCAACAATTGCCTGGCCCATTTTACAATCGGGTATCAATGCATGCATCCGGATTGAAGATGATTACACAAAGCAAGCCATGAGGATTTTGGCAGATTCGATGCCCGATGATCCAACCATCATTGCAGGTGAATCAGGAGCCGCTGGAATTGCTGCTTTTTTGGCTATTTTACGGGAAAAAAAATTTAAATCCCTACTTAATCATCTGGATATTAACGAATCGACCAGGATCTTATTTTTTAATACCGAAGGGGATACCGACCCAGAATCCTTTCATCAAATCATAACTTCGTTGGAATGATAATTTAAGTTTATTTTATTGAAATAGCTTAATGAGTTCAGTGATTTTTTCTTTTCTTTTATTCAACTTGATCAATCGAAATTCGCATTTGATCTAAGATACTTGACGAACGATCGATAAGGTGGCACGAAGCTTTTTTATATCCGCCGTTTTAATTATTATTGTATATAATTTTATTCTTAACCAATTCTTTCACTAATGAGAAAAATAACATTTTTAACTCTGTTTATTTTATTCGCTACAACCATTACAGCTCAGAATAAAAAAAGTTTGACCTTCGATGATATCCTTAAATGGAACCGGATCACGGAACAAATGATCTCCAACGACGGGAAATTCGTAGTTTATAAAAATGAACCCTGGAAGGGAGACCCTGTATTGAAAATTTCATCAGCTGCCGGAACAGAGCTATTTTCTGTTGTTGGTGGAACAGGTGCTTCAGTAACCGAAGATTCAAAATTCACCGTTTTTACCATCAAACCCGAAACCGAAGTTGTTCGTCAACTTAAGCTAAAAAAAACCAAAAAGGAAAAATTACCTAAAGACGCCTTGGGGATTTATGATCTTACAAAAAACTCACTAACAAAAATTGAAAATTTAAAATCTTACAAAACTCCTGAAATCTTACAAAACTCCTGAAAAATGGAGCGGATGGATAGCTTATCAAACCGAGCCTGAAATTTCGGAAGTGAAGAAAGATAGTGGAGAAGCAGAAAAACCAAAAGCGAAAAAGTCCAAAGAAGAAAGTGCAAAAAATGGGTACAATCTGCAAGTTAAAAATTTGAACACTGATGAAATTATCAGTTTCCCGTTTGTGACCCAATATTTATTTGCGGAAGAAGGCCAGGTACTCACTTTTGTATCAACCGGGGATGATAAAGACTTTAAGGAAGGAGTATATAAATTTGATGCCATCACTAAATCAAATACTGCAATCTATCTTGGAAAAGCAGATTTCAAACAACTTTCTATTCGTAAAGATGGATCAAATATCGCGTTTTTAGCAGATACTTCAACTTCTAAGGATGAGGCCAAAAACTATGCTCTGTTCTTATGGAACGGAACTGATATTGCGAAAGAAGTTATCAATAATTCAAATAAAGCAATTCCGGAAAATTGGGAGATTAGTGATAATGGGCGAATTAGCTTCACTGAAAAAACGAATCGAATTTTCTTTGGAACAGCCCCAATTCGACCGGTAAAGGATACAACCATTCTGGACGAAGAAACCCCGGTGTTGGATATTTGGCTATGGAACGAGGCAAGGTTGCACACTGAACAACTTTATACCAAATCAAGAGATTTAAGAAAAACATATATGGCCGTTTATCATGCTGATCAGGAAAAAATGGTTCAGCTTGAAAATCCCAACTATGATAGAATTAGCCTGATTAGTGATGGTGATGCGGATCAGGTATTGGCCTATTCGAATGTCCCTTATGCGATTCAAACCATGTGGGAAGGAAGTCCTGAACATGCTGATTTCTACCTTGTAGATATTTTTACCGGCAAAGCAAAGATGATTAAACAGGATTTAAGGGCAAATCCATCGGTATCTCCTGCCGGACAATTTCTTTATTGGTACAATGCCATTGATACCAGTTGGAATACGTATGATTTGAAATCAGGACAAGAATATAAACTTACCAGTCCGTCTACAGTGCAATGTGCCAATGAATTGAACGATGTTCCAAATCCTCCAAATGCATACGGCATTGCAGGTTGGCTGAAAGATGATGAAGCAATGATAGTTTACGATCGCTTCGATATCTGGCAACTCGATCCAGTGAATAAAAACAACCCTCTAAACCTTACCATTAATGGTAAAAAATTGCAGACATCCTATCGATTGATTGATCTGGAAAATGTCAGCAGTGGTTTCAGGGGAGGATCATCCGAAGGCATCGATGTAAAGAAAACAGCCTATCTTACCGGCCATAATGAAATTACCCGGGAGGAAGGTTATTATCAAACTTCAATTAAAAAAGCAGCAGAGCCTACAAAATTAATCAGTGGAAAATTTAGTTTTGGCAGACTGATCAAAGCCAAAGATGCTGAGGTTGTTCTTTTTACGAAAGAAGATTTTCAAGTTTATCCAAATATTTTATTAAGCGATCTTAATTTTAAGAATTTCAAACAAATAAGTGATGCCAATCCACAGCAAAAGGATTTTTTATGGGGAAGTGCTGAATTGGTTAATTGGACCTCTTTAGATGGAAGAAAATTACAGGGAACCCTGCACAAACCTGAAAATTTCGACCCGAATAAAAAATATCCGCTTATTGTAAATTTCTACGAGAAAAATTCGCAGGAACTATACAGCTATAGAATGCCGGAAGCACATCGTTCGACCGTAGATTATCATTATTACACCAGTAACGGATATTTGGTTTTCAATCCCGATATTTATTATAAAACAGGTTATCCGGGTGAAGATGCATTTAATTGTATCATGCCGGGAATAACCTCGCTGATCGAAAAAGGGTTTGTGGAAGAAAATCATATTGCAGGGCAAGGACATAGCTGGGGTGGCTATCAGGTAGCATACTTAGCCACACGAACCAATATTTTTGCAGCCATCGAATCCGGTGCCCCGGTTGTAAATATGTTCAGTGCTTATGGTGGTATCAGATGGGGTTCCGGATTAAACCGATCATTTCAATATGAACATTCTCAAAGCCGCATCGGGAAATCCATTTGGGAATCCCCACTAAGATATATTGAGAACTCACCTATTTTCAGCATGGATAAAGTTCAGACTCCAATCCTGATCATGCACAATGATGATGATGGAGCAGTTCCATGGTACCAAGGGATTGAATATTTTACAGCTTTGAGGCGAATGGGCAAGCAAGCCTGGTTACTAAATTACAATGAGGCAGATCACTGGCCCTTATTGGTTCGCGACAAATATGATTTTCAAATTCGAATGGCCCAATTTTTCGATCATTTTCTAAAAGGCAAACCAATGCCAAAATGGATGAAGGAAGGAGTTCCGGCTATTAACAAAGGTTTTGAGATGGGATATGAGTTGGTGAAATAGCCCTTCCTTATAATATTATTGATTGAAATTCATAATCCTGCGAGCGTTAGAAACGCTCGCAGGATTTTTATTTTTCGCAAGCACCTTTCGATATGCTTCGACAAGCTCAGCACAAGCATTCCTTTGGGATATTCAGGGTGCGGTAAAAGGGCATTGAGTTTTCCAACTTCGTTGGAAAGTATCGAAATGCCCGATGGAACAAATTGCTTATGATTCCGGCATTATGACCGGAATAAAAGAATCCTATTCAAAGACACTATCTAAATTATAACTAGTCACATCGAGCCAAGTCGAGATGTGAACTTTGAAAAGATTACTAGTTCTCGACATTTATCCTCCTTCGGCGGAAGCTCGAACTGACTAAAATCGACAAGCTCGAACTGACTAAAATCGACAAACTTGAACGGACCAATCATTATATTTCTTGAATCCCTTAAAAATTATTCTCCTGCTAAAGATTGTATCAAATATCTGTTCAAACTAAACCGTGCCGGGAAATAGATCCACGCAACTCCGCTAATGAAAACAGCAGCAAGGATAAAGAATACAAATCCTCCTGAAATATCAAAAGCCGAGGATAGTAAGGATGGCAATATCCCAATAAATGCAGCCAAAACACCAATGACCAAACCTGTTACGAGCAGCACAAAGTTTTCAAAAAAGATAATTTTAAGAATGGTCGATTTGTTAAAACCCAAGGCTTGCATCAGGGCAATTTCATGTCGGCGATCCAATAAATTCCGGAGTAAAACAATGCCTAATCCAATCGTCCCGATTAAAACGCCTAATCCACCCAACACCATAAAAACGGTAAGGTAAGTGTTGGTAACTGAATTGAATTCAGCCAATCGATCAGTCGTAAGGCCGATCTCGATTCCAAAATCCGTAAAATTATCACTCAGATAATCTTCGATTTCCTTTTGCTTATCAGCAGGTGCATCAATGAGCATGATCTTTGACCCGCCAATCGATGGATAATGCTTTCTAAATAACTCATCCTCGATTAAAACATTACCTTGAAATATAGAACTATTTAATCCTCCTTTGATTACTAACGACAAGGGTTCTCCACTTTCGCTTAAGTACAAAAGGGTGTCCCCTACTTTCTTTTTTAATCCCCAGGTTAACACGGTTAAATCCACGTAAGCCGGAATAATTCCATCATCAGGAACCTCTTTTAAAGCAAGCCATGGATGTTCCGTATCTACGTCTTCCGACAATTGCGCAAATGAAAAAGCTTGCTTTTGATCAAAAGCAGCACTGTTTACTCCAAGCAACTGAGGCTTATTGACCAGATTGAGATTCAGGCAACTGGCATCATCCCCTTCCAGATTATGAAACTGAACAAAACTGATACCTGATTTCATCTCCTCATGCTCAAGCTCGTTTAAATCCTTCAAAATTGGCATGGTCGACTCTGCCCAATGCAAGTAGCCACCTGTGCCGGAAGCATTGGAATTGTCCAAATCGTAAAAGGTTTTTCGATTGGCACCTGTTATTAAAATAGTGAATGAACCCAATGCAAGTAAGGCGATCACTGCAATACTCCTTCCCTGGTTTAAGGCGGCATTTTTAAGGGCAAGCATTTTTATTCCAAACGGTTTAATAGAAGAGCCATTCAATGATTTACTTAATACCCACTTTGATAAAGCAATTCCTCCAAACATAAATAATGCTCCGGCCATCATCAGCAAGCCAGGATTCATGTCGGTAACACCAAAAATGGAATAAATCAATAACAACAAGCTGCCTCCCAAACTGGTAAAAGTTGAAATCTTAACCCAAAACTTAGTTTTTTTAATTCTAAGTTTAGGAAATGAACTATTTTTTAGAAGATAAACCAAAGTGACTTTTAATTTTTTTCTGGCAACAAAATAAACAACCAAAAGGGCAATGATCAATCCACTAAAAGCTCCCATTAAAATAGTTGAAGGTTTTATAAAAACTACCAGATCGTTGGTTCGCACGATATCTGACCAAATGGATTGAATCCCCTGCATAATGCCGTAATTGTACAAAACGCCCATAAATGCACCTAGAATTCCGCCAAGTAATGCAATGAAAAAAGATTCAAAAAACTGGATTTTCAATACCTGCTTTCTGGTAAAGCCGAAAGCGGATAAGAGTCCTGATTCTGACTTACGTGATTCCGCATTTAAAGAATAAAGCAGCGCGGTAAGTAAAATTCCTGCCAGAATTACGAAAAAACTTAAGCTTAAAAAGAGCTCTCCGAAACCAACCCCGTTATTCGCTGCCTGCGATCCCTGCTCCCGAACCGGAATAAATTGCATCCCAATATCCATTGGTTTGAGTTGTGCCAAAACCTGACTTTCAAATCCTTTTGCATCAACATTTTGTTTATTAAAGCGCATCGCTGTATAGGTTCCAAAACTGCTTTTCCACAATTCCGCACCTTTCTCTAATGAAATGTAAGCTTTGGGGGTTCCTCTAAATTTATTCCAATAATCTTCATCTTCATCCTGAATCAGGGTCAGATCAATGGGAATACTGGTTTCCCAATCGCTGCAACTATTTGCATCGGCCAGGCCCGGAAAGGCCGGCATTAGAGAATTATCCAAACCATTTTTCCCCGTTTCAACAATTTGCTTCACTACAAATGAAGCAGATTTTTCGATTAAAGTTCGCAGCGAGCCAATCGTAAAATAATCAAGGGTTAAGGTATCTGAAACAGAAATTCCCAAATCTTTTGCCAACCATGAGTTCACTACAATTTCATTCTCTTTAAGTTGTTCATTATTAAACAGAAATGATGCTGCTGTTACAAAAGAATAAGGAGTCGTTTTACCATTAGAACGCAAAGAATTAACCAAATAGGTCAGTATTTTTTCATTTTTCAGATCAAGACTTGATAGGGACTCATCGATGGATTCATCCATAAATATTCGTTTGGATAAAATCTCAAATTGATTTGTTTCCTGAATATCTTTAAGGATCAATCCGGCATCAGCAATCGTCCATAATTCACCTAATTTTTTATTCAGAAAATCAGTAGTAACTAATTTATCTTCCGAGTCTTCAACGAGGATAGTATTCACGAAAGCACCTAATTCCAGACGATCACTTAAAAAAGAGTTTGAAACAAAAACATTATTGGGTGCAACCTGATTGCTTTTCAAACTGAAACGACCCATCTTTTCTGCTTCAACAATTTCCTTAACCGTCAGTCGCAAGGCTACCGATGCCTGTTCTTCTTCAATAAATGGCGAATTGAGCGGAATAAAATCCACATTTTCAACCCTTAGCAAAAACTGGTCGCCCACATTTAACATTAATTTCTGAGCTAAATTTGAACTGATGATTGCTTCACTATTAGCCAAGGGTATTGGTTCCAAATTCGACAAGCTCCAGAATGAATCATCTATGCCATAAACAAAACTTTTATTCACCCTGGCATTGGTTTCGGGGTTGATTGAAATTCCCTCTACACTTAAAATAGCCGTGGTTTTTAATTTCAAATAATCGCCAAGTACATCAGCCAATTCTTTTCGCACAAAACGGTCGCCAGTCATTAAAGCATATGCTGCATTTCCAAGCCTTTTACCAACAATCTGGTTGAGACTATAGTTTACGGAATCCCCAATAATCAATGCCCCGGTTAAAATTGCAGTACTGAGTATGGTTCCAAGTAAGATGGCAAGATGTTGTTTCTTGAAATACCAAAGACTCCGAAGTATGAATTTTGTAATTGACATTCGATTATTTCAGTTGATTAAGTTGACCATTTAGCAATGAGTATCTGGTTTTCATTTTGTTTGCAAGATCCAGCGAATGGGTAACTATCATCAGTGCCATGTTTTTTCGGGTTTGCAAATCAACCAGCAAATTTCCAATTTGTTCTGCTGATTCATAATCCAAAGAACCGGTAGGCTCATCAGCTAAAATGATATCCGGCTCGTTGATCAATGCCCTCACCACAGCTACTCTTTGACATTCACCTCCTGATAATTGTCCCGGAAATTTATAAAGATGTGCCTTAAGCCCAACCTCCGATAGCAATTGAATCGCTTTTTCAGAGGTTAACTTTAATTGATTTTTTGATGAATTTGCCAATGCAGGCAACAATATATTCTCCAATACATTCAATTGCGGTAGTAAGTGGTGCATCTGAAAAACAAAACCAATTCTTTTGTTTCGCAGCGCCGACAATTTTTTATCATCCAATGTATTGATTTCAACACCATCAAAAATGATCTTTCCTGAAGTTGGTAAATCAAGTGTGCCCATCAAATTTAACAGCGTACTTTTACCACATCCCGATGGGCCGACAATGGCTATGGAATCACCTTTCCTGATTTCAAGAGAAATATCGTTGAGCACTTTGTGAACAACTTGTCCACCTGCACTTTGGTAATGTTTGCTTATTTTCTCCAGTTTTATCATTGAACGTTAGATTTTAAATGCGAGATATTAGATAATTACAGATATAGAAGACAGTAGTCAGTAGACAGTAGTCAGTAGTTAGTAGTTAGTAGTTAGTAGTTAGTAGTTAGTATAAGATTCTTCATTTTACATTTTACATTTTACATTTTACATTTTACCGTCTTAATTTTTCATTCTTCATTCTTCGTTCTTCATTCATCACTCATCACTCATCGCCACTTTCTCATAAATCTTCATCATTTTACGGATAAGGATTCGACTGTTAAAATGCTTTTCAACGTTTTCACGTCCTCGTTTACTCATCAATTTCAATTTTTCAGGATCGCTTAAAACTTCTTCGAGTTTCTTAGCTAAATTTTCTGAATTATTTGGGGCGTAAGTTACTCCGCCTTTGGTGGCTTCAATAATTTCAGGAAATGCTCCCAATGCAGGCTGAACCAAAGGAACCCCGCAAGCTAATGATTCGATTTGATATAATCCAAACGCTTCTCCATTCAAAACAGGAACCGATAACAAAGTTAAGGGTTGAAAAAACTGATTCAGGAATTTTTCCCGGTATTCTTCAACGAATTCAACATCATCCAAGAAATTGAGCTTTTTCAATTTTCCTACCTGACGTTGAATAAACTTTTTATCATCCCCTGTCTGACCACCGGAGCAGCGCAATTTCACGTCTTTAAAAGCTGCTTTTGACTTCAATTTGATAAAAGCATCAATGAGTACCTCAAAGCCATTTTCTTCGTTCATACGCGACATATAGCCTATCACTGGCGGGTCAAAAGCAGGTGCAGACATATCAAAAACTTCCGGATCGATCCCAACATGAATCACATTTAACTTTTCATCCGGTATATTCATGCGTTTTTTCATCACTACTCCATAAAAATGGCTCACAGCAATAAAAGCATCAATGTCTCTGGCTTTTTCACTGAACAAATCCCATAGTTTTTTCTGATAGGAATCGTCCATTGCATCAATCCAGACATCTTCATCCTGCAAAGAACAAACTACCGGAATGTTCAATTCATCCTTAATTTTTCTGGCCAGGCCCATTAACAATGCATTTGAAAGATGCACAATATCCGGTTTTTCATGATGTTTTAGAAAGTCAATAAGATGCTCAAGTTCTTCCTTTTGATAACCCTCATGACCTTTAAGCATGGAAATAGTCATTTCCTCCAGGCCATGCGCTCGGGTAGATCCAGCCTTTTTAGCAGCATATTTCATTAAAAAAGGTGAGTTAAAAATTTGCTCCATCCAATTCGGCATTTTCCGAAGAAAGGGAAATTTTTGCTTTAGGTAAATATTGATGGCTCCGTAAAATACAGGGGCATCTGATTGTTTTTCACCATTCAACGTGAGAGGCAAATATATCGGTAAAGTTACCGCATCATGCCCTGCCTCCTTAAGTGACTTAACATAAGAGCTATCTCTTAAACAATTACCACAATAAAAGGATCCGCCAAAACCGGGAACAATATTTACAATTTTCATCACTAATAAATTTCAATTTTTAATTACTCGTACTAAAACCATAAACAACCCCATCTTCTCCGCCAATAATAATCATTCCATTAATGACCGCGGGGCTACTTGAAAGAGCTGCACCTAGTTCGTAGGACCATATTTTCTCACCTGTTTTTAAATTTAACACATAAATTCTTCCATCACCGGAACCAAAAACGACCTTTTCTCCTGCAATTACAACTGAACCATCAATCTTTCTCTGTGTTTTAAAACTCCAAACAACTTTGCCACTTTGTTGATCGAAGCAATACACATTTTTATCCTGTGAACCGATGACTACTTTGCCATCAGCTAAGGCAGGTGATCCAAGGAAAGGACCAGCTTTGTACTCCCATAAAGTTTTTTTAGACTTTAAATCAGTTGCATAAAAACCGCCGTCATAATTACCGTAAAATGCCACATCAACCTTAATTGCTGCCGAAGAGGCGATATAAGTACCTACATCAATCTTGTCTTTTTCCTTGCCATCTGCAACATTGATCATGTGCAAGAAACCATCACATCCGCCGAAAATCGCAATTTCACCATCAGTTGCAGGAGCACCATTGATATAATTATCTGCTTCAAATTTCCAGATCAGTTCACCCGTTCTTGCATTTACACAGTGAAGAAAAAAATCGTAACTGCCCACGATAATCCATTTTTCTTTTTTATCAGGAGAATAAATCCATCCCGATGAACCGGAGATTTGACCATCGGTTTGATACTTCCACTTCAATTTACCCGTTTTAGCCTCCAGAGCGAATAAATCACCTTGTAATGTCCCGAAATAGATTGTGTTATCCAGAATTAAAGGCGGAGCCTCAATGGAGTTTCCCGCATTGAATTTCCAAATCAGTTTGCCATCCATCGAAAGCGAGTACAAAAATCCATCGTTCGATCCGATAAATATTTGATTATAACAAACAACCGGTGAAGATTTAATGGCATCTTCTGTTTTGAATGACCATTGCAGTTTAAAAGAATTTCCAATTGAGACAGGGGTATATCCTGTTAGTTCCTGATTCGCTCGGAAAGAGGGCCAGCAATTGCTATTCTGTCCGTAGGTTTCCCCTCCAATGAATGTAAGGACTATGACAAATATTGATAAAATATTAAATTTCATTTTACTAAATTAATCAATTAAAGAAATTGCCCCTGTTGGGCAAGCATTCGCACATTCTATGGCTGTTGAAGTCAAGGCTTCTTCCATCGATTTTCCAAACGGGACCTTTATTCGGACATCAAATCCACGACCGATAAAAGTCAAGCCGAATTCTTCTTTATGTTTACTTGTGATTTCAACGCATAATCCACATTTGATGCACTTCTCAGGTTCATAAACGATCATGTCTTGTTTAAAGTGTTTACTGAGCTGATTCCGTTCGCCCAATAAGTATTTTCTACGGTCAATTTGGTAAGCATCCGAATGGATCCTTAGCTTGCAATTAGCTATTTTCCGGCAATCGCAATGCATGCAACGATTGGCTTCCGTTTGTGCCTCAGCTATTTGATAAGGATCTAAGCCCTCGTAAACCTTATTCTCAATGGCTTTATTTATTGACTCCTTCAAATACTCCTCAATTTCTTCTTCAGCCAGCTTTCCAAATTTTGAATTGAACATTTTGGGTGCTTTTACGACTTGTTCTCCCCGAAGGAATTGATCAACCGAATGAGCAGTATCTTTACCTTGAGCAACAGAACGTACTGCCATTTTTAAAGATTTCACGGCACTACCGCATGCATACAGCCCGGGAATTGAAGTTTCAAAAGTATTTGGATTGATTATTATTCCTTTATCATTTGACTCAAGACCATCAATTTTAAAATTTACTTGGTCAATGGCTCCTGTTGCCAAGATAATTGCATCAAAACTGCTCTTTATATGTTGATTGATGAATGCTGAATCTATGTTTGTGTTAAGTTTAAATTCGGCTCCATAAATTTTTAGGTAATTAATCTCAGAGTCCAATACTTCAATTGGCAAGGGTTTATCCAATTTCAAATATCTCAATGATCCACCTGCTAACTCATTTTTGTCGAAAATGGTGCAAGTATGACCAGCCTTTAGTAAATAAAATGCAGCAGCCAATCCGGCCGGTCCGCTACCAGTAATCGCCACCTTTTTCCCTGATTTGGTTTGTTTCTCAGGAAAAAATGTATGATTTCCTCTGATATCCTCAGCAGCAACAAATTTCTTTAACTGGCAAATCTGAACGGGTTTATCAACTGAATTTCTGCGGCAAACCTTTTCGCAGGGAGCAGGACAGATGTACCCCAAAATATGTGGCAAAGCGATCTCTTCTTTTACAACTTCAATCGCTTCAGCAAATTTTCCTTGGGCAATTAACCGGTTCATCATAGGGATATTCATATCGGCCGGACAACCCAAAGTACAGGGAGCTTCACAATCACCAACATGATCGCTCATAAGCAGTTCCAATGCATCTTTCCGGGCATTCATTACTTCCTGATCAGATGTAATGATGTTCATATTCTCGGCAGCAGGTAACGCACAACTTGGCAATAGTTTACCTGAATTTTCGTCCTTTACCAAACAAACCATGCAAGATGGATGGTTGTGAAAACCTGCACCTTCTAAATAACACATGGTCGGAATTTCAATTCCCAATGTTTTAGCTGCATTCAGAACAGAAGTTCCTTCAGCCACGATTATTTCTTTTCCGTCTATCTTAAGTTTAATCATTTTATTCAGTTATTACGGCATTTACCGGGCAAACCTGCCTGCAGATATCACATTTGATGCATTTCTCGGTATCGATTTCATGCAACTGATAAGGTTTGGCTAAAATTGCATCTGTCGGGCACCGTTGCGCACATTTGGTACATCCGTTGCAATCCCCGGTAATTTTGTATGTAATCATAGCTGTGCACTTTCCAGTCAGGCATTTCCCATTGATATGCGCTTCATACTCATCCCTGAAATGCTTTAAAGTCGACAATACCGGATTTGGTGCAGTTTTGCCTAAACCACAAAGGCTGCCTTTTTTAGTAGTATGTGCCAATTGTTCAAGTATTTCTAAATCAGCCATTACCCCTTTACCGCTGGATATTTTGTTTAAAATTTCCAGCATTCGTGTGGTCCCGACCCTGCAAAATGTACATTTCCCACAACTTTGGTTTTGTGTAAACGAAAGAAAATATCTCGCAATATCGACCATGCAATCGTCTTCATCCAACACAATCAACCCTCCTGATCCCATCATTGCCCCTGCATCGCTTAAAGATTCGTAATCGATCGATATATCTGACATCGAAGCCGGGATGCATCCCCCGGAAGGGCCGCCGATTTGAACAGCTTTAAATTTCATGCCGTTTGGGATGCCACCACCAATTTCTTCTACAATGGTTTTAATGCTGATCCCCATTGGAACCTCGATCAAACCGCCCCGGTTAATTTTCCCGGCCAGCGCGAAAACCTTTGTTCCTTTGCTATTTTCTGAGCCAATTTTATTGAACGCTCCTTCCCCATTTCTAATAATCCACGAAACCATCGCAAAAGTCTCTGTATTATTGATCAGGGTGGGCATTCCGTTTAAACCTGCTTGCGCAGGGAATGGTGGTCGCATGCTGGGCATTCCCCTATTTCCTTCAACAGAAGCAATTAATGCTGTTTCTTCACCACAAACAAAAGCTCCGGCACCTTCAAATATCTTCAAATTAAAGGAGAATTCGCTGTTCAATATATTTTTACCAATTAAGCCTTCTGTTTCGCACATTTTGAGTGCTTCCCTGATCCTTTTTACCGCAAGTGGATATTCAGCCCGAATATAGAAAATTCCTTCGGAAGCACCCACTGCATAAGCTGCAATGAGGATACCTTCAATTACCCTGAATGGATAAGATTCCAGAAGCATTCGATCCATGAAAGCACCCGGATCACCTTCGTCACCATTACAAATGATGTATTTTTTTTCAGTTATTTGCTTTTCAACCAGTTCCCATTTCAAACCTGTTGGGAATCCCGCTCCTCCTCTACCCTTCAATCCACTTTCTTTAATTGTTTTTATAATTTCTTTGGGTGATATTTCGGCAATGCATTTTTTAAAAGCGCTAAAACCTCCTAAACCTTTATATTCTTCTATGTCGGTTGGCTTAATGGCTCCACGATACTCAGTTGCAATATTTATTTGCCTGTTTAGAAATTCAGAAACGGGTGTGTCCCTTCTGTCACTTTCGTATCGTGAAGTTGATTTAGGAATTTCATTAAAAACAATGCCTTCGAAGTAATTATAAAAATTACTTCTTAAACGATCCATTAAATTGGTCGGTTTGAAGTGTTTCTGAATTATGCTGTTTACTTCTTCCGCCGAAATTTTTGCATAAAATGTTGGTACTTCGCCGGGTTTATGGATTTCCAACATGGGAACCTGATTACAAATCCCAACACAACCGACCTGCTTTACATTCACATTGATCCGGTTTTTATCAAGTACATTTTCGAGTTCGGATTTAACTAAAGCACTTCCACTGGCTACACAACATGAACCAAGCCCCAACCTGATTTCACCCTGTATTTCCTTAGTTTTAATACCCGACCCTACATAGGCTTCTTTCGGATAATTCCTGGTATTTATAAAATCGTTTAGGGTTTCTGAAACCTTTTCCGTAGTCAAATGCCCATAGGTAATATCATCGATTTGAACAACCGGAGCAATGGTGCAACAACCCAGACAGGCCACTTTTTCAATGGTGAATAGTCCCTGAGCATCTGTATCTTCATTTTCATCCGTGATTTTTAATTCGCGCCGATAGGCGTCATAAACCTGCATGGCCCCTTTCACGTGACAAGCAGTGCCAACACAAATTT
>PHDM01000101.1 GCA_002840985.1 Bacteroidetes bacterium HGW-Bacteroidetes-17 | reverse complement strand
CTGAAAATGTTGAAATTGCTGAACATTTCCATGAAAGTCAGTGGGCCGTTGTTTTAGAAGGTAAGATTGAAATGTTAATTGATGGTGTCAAAAAAACATTTACAAAAGGAGATCAATATTTTATTCCAAGTGGAATTAAACATTCAGCAAAAATTTACGCTGGATATGCTGATATTACCTTTTTTAATCAAGCTGACAGATATAAAAGCAAGTAAAATCAACGGTAAAAAAGTTCTTTTCTATAAAAACAATTCCATCATGAGTTATTATTTTATTGCACAGATCAAGATAAATGATGAAAATGAATATCAAAAATATATTGATAATGCTGGAAAAATATTCAGTAGATATAAAGGGAAATATTTATCAATTGACAATAATCCAAAAATTCTGGAAGGAAAATGGAATTATTCGCGCACTGTATTGATTGAATTTGAAAATAAAGACGAGTTTAATGCATGGTATGACTCACCTGAATATCAAAGTATATTAAAATTCAGATTGATGGCAGCTGATTGCGATTCAATACTTGTCAAGGGTTTGGAGGGTAATTGAAATAGATGAACTACCCCGCAACAGAGCTGCGAGGTAGCTGGAAAACAGAATACAGTAGTCAGAAGTCAGAATTTTTTTTTGAAGATATTTTAATCCCTCTTCCGGATTCTGAATTCTGAATTCTTATCCCGAAGCAGAGCTTCGAGGAATTCTTTTGATTGAAAGTATCTAACATTATGTAACGCTAAATTTGCATATAATATGAAAAAATTCTGGGACGCTGCATTCGAAAAAGAAAAAACCAACTGGGGCTTTGTTCCAGCTGATTCTGCACTGATTGCAAGAGATCTATTTCTTAAAAATAATCTCAAAAAAATATTGATCCCCGGTATAGGTTACGGCAGAAATGCAATGGCTTTCTTGAATAAGGGCTTTGATATTACAGGAATTGAAATCTCAAAAAAAGCGATTGAACTGGCTCGGGCAAATAATCTAGTTTTCCCAATTCACCTGGGATCGGTTGTTGATATGCCCTTTGATAATTCAATTTATGATGGTATTTATTGCTATGCTTTGGTTCATCTTCTAAATATGCGTGAAAGGAAAAAATGTATTAAAGATTGTTATGATCAGCTTGCCTTTGGTGGAATGATGGTATTTATGGTTGCATCGACAAAAATGGAGATGTATTCGAATGGAAAATTAATTTCCAAAGACCGGTACAAAATAATGAAAGGATTGAATGTGTTTTTTTATAATCATGAATCCGTAGAAAAAGAATTTAAAGACTTTGGATTAATCGAATTTAGAGAATTTGAAGAACCTATAAAACATATGAAAGATGCCAATCCCATTGCTTGTTTTTTGGTAACTTGCAAGAAAATGTTACCATAGAATGAATAAAGCAGAAAAAATTGTTCAACTATTAAAATTACAACCCCATCCCGAAGGTGGTTTTTTTAAAGAAACCTATCGAAGTGAAGGAATTATACAACCTGAAAGTCTTGAATCTGAATATAAAGGAATCAGAAATTACTCCACCTGCATCTATTATTTATTGACATCTGACGTTTTTTCAGCGTTTCATCGCATCCATCAGGATGAAATATGGCATTTTTACAAGGGTTCTCCCATTGAACTTCACATGATTACACCTCAAGGGGAGTACTCAAAAACCTTGATTGGAAATGATATTGAAAAGAGCCAGGTTCCCCAATTTGTTGTACATGGCGGCAACTGGTTTGCCGCATCTGTTATGCAAAAGGATGATTATTCATTGGCTGGCTGTACGGTAGCTCCAGGCTTTGATTTTCAAGACTTTGAAATGGCTAAATACGATGAACTGATACGCTGTTTTCCTCAACATATGCAAATCATAAAAAAATTTACCAGAACATAATACAACTTTGAAACATGCTTACAATAACACTTTCCGAAATACCAAAGCATGCTTCTTTAATGCTTATTTAAATACATTTTAAATCATTTCAATAAAAAAGGGATAAAAACACATCAAGTAAGACAAATTAGCGTACCTTTGTATCTTTAAACAATAAAATTAATATGAAAAAAGGAACAGTAAAATTTTTTAATGAAACTAAAGGATTTGGATTCATAACAGATGAAAATTCAAACGAAGATTATTTTGTACATATCTCAGGATTAATCGACAAAATTGACGAAGGCGACGCAGTAGAGTTTGAACTTACAGAAGGTAAAAAAGGATTAAACGCAATAAATGTTAAAGTAGTTTAGTATTTGCGCATTATCATTTTTTAAAAAACATAAAGCCTGTCAGCATTGATGGGCTTTTTTTTTAATATTTAAATAACTTATAAGGATTAGGATTACTTTTGATACTTCTTTTAATTTTTTATGAAGCGTTGGTAAATATACTCTGAGATATGACTAAAGGACATTCTTTTCACATTCCGGTAATGGGCGTTGGTTATACCATTGATACTCCAGTTAAGGTAGCACAATTTGGTATTGATTCGGTTATTTCATTGCTCGATGATAAACTTCTCGAAAAAATGCGGGAGATGTACTGTGAAAAATTCGAAATTCCTTATCAACAAATTACCGAGAAGTTTGAGGATTTCAGAGCAAAACGCATCACTTCTTATCTGAACCTCGTCAATGAATTGGCCGAGAAAAAATTTGAAGAATTTAAAAGTTCAGCCATCCAAAAGGGAAATGATATCAAGGAGTTTTTTAATTCGCTACCCGACACTTCAACCCTCAAACAGGAGTTTAAAGGCTTGGTTTCTAAACATATCAATCTGGACGAAATTAAGACCTGGATCAATGAAAATTTTTCAATGGGTACAATTGATGTAAACATCATGACCAAGGTTGACAAGGACAATTACATCAAAGGCGAAAAACAACCTACCGAATTTAATGATGCACATGCGGCACTCAGGGGTTTTGCAAACAGCAATTTAAAATCATCAGTCGTTCTTTCTGCTGGAATGAATCCCCGACTATATAGTTATATCGAACAATTTGAAGATTTTTACCCTGATAAAAACGGACTATTAAAAAAGAAAATCATCCTGAAGGTTAGCGATTTTAAATCTGCCATTATTCAAGGAAAATATCTGGCAAAAAAAGGATTGTGGATTTCGGAATACAGGGTCGAATCAGGTCTTAACTGCGGTGGGCATGCATTTGCTACCGAAGGTTTCCTTTTAGGCCCCATTTTAGCTGAATTCAGGGATCAGCGAAAAGAACTGGTACAAACCGTACACGAATTACTTGTTCAGGCACTTGCAGCTAAAAACAAACCGGTTCCCGAAAAAGAACTGCCTTTAAAAATAACTGCTCAGGGCGGTGTGGGTACTGCCGAAGAACATCAATTCCTGATCGATCATTATCAGGTCGACTCCGTAGGATGGGGCACTCCTTTTCTGCTCGTACCCGAAGCAACAACCATTGATGAGGCCACCATTGAAAAATTAATTGATGCTAAAGAAGAAGATTTATACCTGAGCAATATTTCCCCGTTGGGAATTCCGTTTAACAATTTAAGGACCAATACCAAAGATCTTGAAAAGTTAACCTTGATCAGAGCAGGAAGACCAGGAAGTGCTTGTCCAAAAAGATATGCTGCTTTAAATAATGAGTTCGATGAAAGAGGCCTTTGTATAGCTTCGCGAAAATACCAAAAGATAAAAATAGCCAATCTGGATAAGGAAGGGCTCTCTACAGACGACTACAAAAAGAAATACAATCAAATCGTTGAAAAAGCTTGTATCTGTAATGGATTAGGAACCTCTGCAATGATTGCAAATAAGATGAATACTAAAGTAGAAGGAACTGGCATTTCAATTTGTCCCGGCCCCAATATGGCTTATTTTTCGAAAAAAATGAGTTTAAAAGAAATTATCGATCACATTTACGGCCGATCAAATATGATATCGAGAACTGATCGACCGAATATGTTTGTGAAAGAACTTGGAATCTATATCGATTATCTAAAAGAGAGAATTGATGAAACCAAAACTTCAATGACGGTGAAACAAGAAAAGTATTTCGAATCATTTGAAAAAAACCTGGAGGCAGGAATCAGCTACTATCAAAAAATGTTTGGTGAAATGAAGGGTAAGTTCGAAGATGCCAAATCAAATATCCTTCGCGATTTAGATATGAATCTCAAAGCACTTCAGAATTTAAAAATTGGGAAATAGCAAGTGATTACGGGGTGACACCTTGCAGGGTGTCACCCCGTAATCACATCCTTTTGACTATTATTAATTTATCCTCTCCCAAGTCATTAATTTTGTGTACTTTTGCAGCTCAAAATTTAAAATAATAATATGCTGACATTTAACGAATTGGGATTGTCGCCCAATTTACTCAAGGGCATCGACGCCCTCGGATTTACGAATCCAACCCCAATTCAGGAAAAAATAATACCTATCGTTTTCGAAACCGAAAACGATATCGTAGGACTTGCTCAAACCGGCACGGGGAAAACTGCCGCATTCGGACTGCCTATCATCGAACAGATTGATATAAAAAACAAATCAGTGCAGTCCTTAATTTTAGCTCCAACACGCGAGCTTTGTATCCAAATTTCAAAAGATCTGGAAAATTTCTCAAAATTCCTGCCTGAAATAGAAATTGTCCCCGTTTATGGCGGTGCAAGTATTGATTTACAGGTTAGGGCACTTAAAAGAGGTGCACAAATTGTTGTTGCAACTCCGGGTCGTATGCTTGATTTAATTAAACGGAAAGCTGCAAATCTCACCAATATCAAAATTGTTGTGCTCGATGAAGCCGACGAAATGCTGAACATGGGCTTTCGAGACGAACTAGACGGAATTCTGGAAAATACACCTAAAACAAAAAGAACCTTGCTGTTTTCGGCAACTATGCCCAATGAAGTTGCTCGCATCGCTAAAAACTACATGAACGAACCTATTCAGGTTACCGTTGGAAAACAAAATGCAGGTGCCGATAATGTGCGCCATATATATTATCAGGTACATGCGCGTAACCGTTACCTGGCACTAAAACGTATTGCCGATATCAATCCTGATATTTATGGATTGGTTTTTTGCCGAACCCGGATGGAAACCAAGGAAGTTGCCGAAAAATTGATTAAAGACGGTTATAATGCAGATGCATTGCATGGTGATCTTTCACAAGCTCAGCGCGATCAGGTAATGGGTCGTTTCAGGGAACGAACCTTACAAATGCTGGTTGCTACCGACGTAGCTGCCCGTGGAATCGACGTGAATGATATTACCCACGTATTGAATTATAATTTACCAGAAGAAAACGAAATCTATACACATCGCAGTGGTCGAACAGGTCGTGCGGGTAAATCAGGAGTATCAATTGCCATTGTGAATTATCGGGAAATTCATAAAATTCCTCACATCGAAAAATTAATTCAAAAGAAATTTGAAAGATTGCCGGTACCCAGTGGCCCTGAAATTTGCAACAAGCAACTCTTTAAATTAATCGATAAGATGGAAAAGGTGGAAGTGGACGAGGAACAAATTGCCCCATTCATGGAAACCATCAATAAAAAACTGGAATGGTTAAGTAAGGAGCAGATCGTTCAACGATTTGTATCGCTCGAATTTACACGTTTCCTCGAATACTATAAAAACGCACCCGATTTGAACGAGAAAGAAGAGAGCAGAAGAGAGAGCAGAAGTAGCAGGGATGGTGGTGAGAGAAGATCAGGTGGAGAGCGAAGATCAGGTGGAGAGCGAAGGGACAGAAGCGAACGAAGATCAGGCAGTGAAAGAAGAGAAGGAGGAGAAAGAAGATCAACCGGTGAAAGAAGAGAGGGCGGAGAAAGAAGGTCATTTAGTGAGCGTAAAGAAGGTGCTGAAAGAAGATCAAGCTTTGAAAGAAGAGAGGGTGCAGAAAGAAGATTAGGCAGTGACCGTAGAGACAGTCGAGATAAAAGGGATGAAGGTGGAAGTCGCGATCGATTCAAGAGCAAAAGCAAAGGTGGTTATTCCAGATTCTTCATTAATATCGGACGAAAAGATGGGATAGATCCTAAAAATATTATCGGCTTAATTAATGAGAACACTAAGGATCGTGATATTAAAGTAGGAGCCATCGACATCAAAGACAGTTTTTCATTTTTTGAAGTAGAAGAAAAGGCAAAAACAAAAATTTTAAATTCTTTTCAAAACAGCAGATATAATGGCCGCCCTGTCAATGTGGAGGAAGCCGAAGAACTTGATCCAAGCAAACGTAAAAGAAAACGCAGTGAAGATTAAATTTGAGTACAAATTTTTTCTCAAAAAATAGATCTTTAAAATAGGCTTAACCATAAAAAGTTTAGCCTATTTTGTTTTTTAATTATATTTGGATCATCTGACTTAAATATCAAACATGAAAACAAATATTTTCTTCAATTCTCAAAAAAATAAGATCACAGGAATTACCTTGGCAATTATCTTAGTCATTTTATTATTGCTAAAGATCATTTTTTAAAGTTGCCAGCAACTTCTCACCTAACTCCTTTTATTTAGGGATTCCCAACTCTGTTTAAGATTTTTGAGCCCTTACAGAATTTTGAAAATGATTAAGGCATAGGCTACAAAACGAAAATATCTGAATAATGCCCAAACCAAATAATTCTTAAAACTGTAGTTTATCAGACCGCTTGCCATGCTCACCAGTGAATGTGGAATGGGTGTAATTGCTCCGATTACAATAAAAAAACCTCCCCATTTTCTTATCTTGATAATATGTTTTTCAATCTTTTGTTCGGTATAATTTTTAACCGAAGGGATTAGATATAGATATTTTCCAATAAAATAAGAAATGATCCCGGATAGATATGAAATAGTTGCTAAAATGAATATAAAAAACCATGGAGTAGCCGACTTGGAACTCCATGCAATAAAAATTTCCGGAGGTAACAATCCTAAAAGACTCTCTGAAAACAAAAAAACCGTAAAAATTATTTGAGGTGTATAGTTTGATACCAAGGTATTTAGTAGTACCTGGATATCGATAAAAAAATATTCGAGCGCTACGATAACCCCAACAAACAGGAGAAGAATCAAACCCGCCTTATACGCAGTTTCTTTTAAAAATTTATAAAATAAGGTGATTCGATAATAGCGATGCAATGCCATCGCTTTTTGGTATTTAGTCATTTGATAATACGCTATTAAAAATAATATTGATTAAATAAAATAATAGATAAGAGTTTAAACTTGTTAAGTGATGTTTGGATTTAAATCTCTGCAGATAACACTAAAAAAGTACAGAATTTTAACTAAATTTTGGCGGTTGCCAAACGGTGCCTGAAGCATTATAAATGATGATAAAATTTTTTGTGATATGTGATTGATACATTAATTTTATTAATGGACTGATTCCTGAATTATCATTTATTTGGTCATCATTTGCATTGTCGATATCAGATTCAAAACTTAGATCCGGGTAATCTGTAGTCTCCATAATTTCTGTAAATGACAATGCTGTGTGATGGCTAATAAATGCAGCACTACTGAAATAAATCAGCATTAAAAAACTGATCTTAAACAATGATATTTTATGAATTTTCATGAGGACACAAAAGTAATACAACCATGCTGTCTAAATGAAAATATAATGTTAATAATTGTTATAATTAAAAGTTTATTATTCTTGAAAAATCATATTCAGTAAATCATCAATAAATCTTTATAATAGATCGTGTTTACTTAAATCGCTTAAGCCTGATTGCGATAATTCAAGCCCTATTTCAAGAGAGAGAATACTTCTATATTGATTTCTTCAATTTTTAGTATCGCCTGTTTTTTTACAATATATTTTGGTCACTTGATTATTATTCTAATCCTTCGTTATATTTTTCGAGATCCTTATAAAATTTCTTATCGCTCTATGCCTTAAGAAAATCGTTGAAAAATCGCTGTTGGATATTGATCGATTGTCGTTCAATTCCACACAAATTGACTACCATCTATAAATTCCGATATGAATCTTAATGCATAACGTGTTCATTATCAATTTATAATCATTACAAATTAAGTCCAAGGCCCCTATTTTTCGAATATAATCTGTTACCTTTATATGGCTAAATTTTAAATTCATGGAAGCTAATAATAGTAGAAGAGATTTTTTAAAAAAGCTCGCCATTGGAGGTGGTGGAGTCGTCATTCTCGGGCAGTATCATTTCCTCTTCGCCAACGAAGCTAAAAATGGTATTCTGAAAGCCATTATTGTTGATTTTGACAAATGTGCAGGATGTCAAACATGCGAAACAGTTTGCTCTGCTTTTCATCATCCTGTTGAAATTGACGGAGAAATGCTGAAAGGACTTGGAAACCCAAAGCTGGCTAATATTCAGGTGTATCATTACAATCCGGATATGGACATCCCAAGTGTTTGTGCTAATTGCCCTGATTCACCATGCGTTGAGAATTGCCCATCAACCCCAGATATTAATGGAAATAAAGCCATCTATCGTGATAAATTAACGCTGGCAATTCGCACAAATCATGGAATATGCATAAGTTGTGGAACCTGTGCCGATACTTGTAAAGATCAGCGAACGGGAGTGATAAAGATGAATCCGCTTACGAATCATCCTGAACATATTTGCGATCATTGCGGGGGCGATCCTCAATGTGTAAAATACTGCCCATACGGTGCGCTATCATTTCAAGAAGTTGATATAGAAAAAACTTACTTCGGTATGTCGCCTACCCAAATTGCCGAGGAATTATTTAAACGTTATTATACTACTCAGGAGGTTATACATGGATAAGATATTTGGACAATACGGTGTAATCTTGGATATAAATCTAAGCACCAACAAAATAAATAAAACCCAAATTAGTAAAATCGATCTGAAAAATTATTTGGGCGGACGTGGTTTGGGAATGAAAATCCTTTGGGATCGAATCAAAAAACCCGGAATTGATCCTTTATCACCTGAAAACATCATCATGTTT
Source organism: Bacteroidetes bacterium HGW-Bacteroidetes-17 (assembly GCA_002840985.1). Classification (GTDB taxonomy): domain Bacteria; phylum Bacteroidota; class Bacteroidia; order Bacteroidales. The sequence continues at coordinate 4,256 of PHDM01000101.1, read as the reverse complement.
ATGCCGGGGCCATTCAGTGGATTGCCTATCCCCTCTTCATCACGAACAACCATCGTTACAAAATCGCCACGAACATCGCCCATCAATAAAAAATACGAGCATTCTTCAACAATTTCATATGCAAATATGGGAGGTTTCTTTGGCCCTGAAGTGAAGTTTGCCGGATACGACGGAATTGTAGTGACAGGAAAAGCAAGTTCTCCTGTTTTTATTTTGATTGAAGATGACAAGGTTCAGATTAAAAGTGCTGAATCATATTGGGGGCTGGGAACCGATAGTCTTGATAAAAAGCTGATTGAAGAGTATGGTAAAAATTACCAGTCGTGTTATATCGGTCAGGGTGGAGAAAATTTGATTCCCTATGCCAGTGTGTTAAATACTGCAGCACGTGCAGCAGGACGTGGAGGCGTCGGAGCCGTCATGGGTTCAAAAAACCTGAAAGCAATCCTTGTTAAAGGAACTCAGCAACCAAACCTGGCAAAACATAAAATGTACCTCGACCTTTTGGAAAAAACGCGTACTGCTTTTCAGGAAGATAAAACAGGTGGGGTTATTAGCTGGCGGACAGGTGGAACAGCCGATGCCCTTGAGCGTTCAAGCGACAATGGAACTATGGCAGTTAAAAATTACAGAGAAGGAACTTTTAAGGAAATTGAAAAAATCAATACCAAGGCAGCACGAACCCAAATCTGGAAACGTGATTTTGCATGTTTCTCCTGTCAGTTGGCATGTAAAAAAAGTGGTTTTGCCAAAGGTGCTTATGGTGGAGTGGTGCATGATGGCCCTGAATATGAAACCGGAACCATGCTTGGAGCCAATTTATTGATTTCAGATTTAGAAGGACTTAATAAAATGATTTATATCTGTGATGATTATGGAATCGATATTATTAGCACGGGTGGCGTACTAGGATTTTTAATGGAATGCAGGGAAAAAGGACTGATCGATCTTGACTTTTTAGATGGAGTGGATCTGACCTGGGGAAACGTGGATGCCTCCATTGAGATGATCCATAAAATAGTGAAAAGAGATGGCGTTGGTAAATGGGCGGCTATGGGAGTAAAAGCATTAGCTAAACGTATTGGACAAGGTTCCGAAGAATTTGCCATTCATGTAAAAGGTCATGAGTTGGCTGCATGGAACGTAAACACCAATGCCAGCAGCATGATGATAACTTACGGAACTGCAAATCGCGGAGCGTGTCATTTAAATAGTTCTAACCCGGTTCGACAAAATACGAATGCCTTGCGAGATTCATTAGGTGCATGCAGTTTTGCCGGAAGTTGGTACAAAGGTGATATCTCTTATCGCAATTTTATTGAAGCCATAACCGGTGCTGAACAGAGTGATGATGAGTTTAACCTGATTGGGGAAAGGATATTCAACCTTGAAAAGATGTTTAATTTACGCGAAGGCTTTGATGATAAGGATGATCACCTACCCGAACGTTTTTTCAAAGATGCGCACACTTATGGCAAAGGGGAAGGCAAATTAGCAACTCATGAGGATTTTACCAAATGGATTGAAGCTTATTATGCCGAACGTGGATGGGATGTCAAAACCAGCAAACCAAAAACCGAAAAATTATCGCAGTTAGGATTGGACTTTACACTTCAGAGCTAAATATAAGTTCCGGAAATAAATTTAACCTGACAACTATCTTATCTTGTTAAATTAACAGGAATAATTGACTTTTTTAACGGAGCAATTAAGACATAAAGTTATTTGACAACTGATCGAATAAAAAGCTTAGAACATATATCCAATTTAGAGTTAAGTCTAAACTTAGGTTTAATCAATATTCTATTCTTAAAAAAGTCATATCTTTAGATTTCTATATTTTATATTAATCTATTATTCCGGAGGAATTATTATGTCTAAAAAAAATTATACATTCATTTTAATGATCATTTTTATTATTGCAGCTTGTAATAGTGGAAAAAAGGGAATCGAAAACGCTCTTGCAAGTATCACAGTAGATGATCTGAAGAATCATATTGCCACCCTAGCGTCTGACGAATTCATGGGTAGGGCGCCTGCAACCATTGGAGAAGAAAAAACCATCAATTATATGGCTGAAGAATTTAAAAAAATTGGGTTAAAATCAGCCAACGGCGACAGTTATTTTCAGGAGGTACCGCTTGTAAAAATTACGGCCCAATCACCTATGGCACTTGACATCAGTGGAGGGCAGCAAAACCTAAACCTAGCATTTTCAGATGATTTTATCGGTGGAACCCCGCAAATAAAAGATGAAATTCAAATTGATGAATCTGAGATTATCTTCGTTGGATACGGGATCAACGCTCCAGAAAAAAACTGGAACGATTATGAAGGGCTTGATGTAAAAGGAAAAACTGTGCTGATGCTTGTTAACGATCCCGGATATGCAACAGAAGACATCAATCTGTTTGATGGCAAATCAATGACAATCTATGGTCGCTGGACCTATAAATTTGACGAAGCTGCCCGTCAGGGAGCAAGTGCTGCCATCATAATTCACGAAACGGGGGCGGCTGCCTATCCATGGGCCGTGGTACAAAATAGTTGGTCGGGATCCCAATTATATCTTGAAGGCAATGATCTTTCTAAATCCGATCTTCAATTACAAAGCTGGATAACCACAGAAAGTGCACAAAAACTGTTCGGATCTGCCGGAATGGATTATAATGAACTGATTGCCTCCGCTGCAAAGCCCGGATTCAAACCCATCAAAATGAATTTGAATGCATCGGTTAATTTCAAAAATAAAGTAGAATATACAAAATCAAACAATGTTGCTGCAATTTGGCCGGGAAATAAGCAAAGCGATGAATATATTATTTACACCGCTCATTGGGATCATTTTGGGGTAAACCCCGATTTTGAAGGAGATTCGATTTTAAATGGTGCCGTTGATAACGCCACAGGAACAGCTTCATTACTAAGTATTGCTGAAGCCTTTACAAAACTTCCTGAAGTTCAAAACCGATCCATTCTTTTCCTTGCAGTTACCTGTGAGGAACAAGGATTGCTTGGCAGTAAATTTTATGCTGAAAACCCACTCTATTCTTTAAATAAAACAGCAGGCATCATCAATATAGATGCGCTCAATATTTTAGGTAGAACCAAAGATATGACCATCGTGGGTATGGGTAACTCAAAACTTGATAATTATGCAGTTGCAGTTTTAGAAAAAAATCAACGCTATGCTACTCCCGATCCCAAACCCGAACAAGGAAGTTATTTCCGTTCTGATCACTTCAGTTTTGCGAAAGTGGGCGTACCTTCTTTATACCTTTCAAAAGGAATTGATGATGTTGAACATGGAAAAGAATGGGGACTCGAGGAATCAAAAAAATGGCTGATGGCCAATTATCATAAACCATCCGATAACTATGAACCGGAAATATGGAAATTTAATGGCATGATTGAAGATGTTAAAGTATATTTTGAAGTGGGTTATAACCTGAGCATTACCAATGAATTTCCTGAATGGAATGCTGCTTCTCCTTTTAAATCCCTTCGGGATAAAATGATGAAAAAATAATTTTGAATATCTGATTTAGAACTGTTAATCAATGCAGAAAGATTTTTAAATTAAAGTGTAGGATAATTGAATTACGCTGATATAATTTATATCCTTAAAATGAATTTTTCGATGCAAGGAAGTGCAAAAAGTAATGTGCCCAACTAGCGAAACAGCTACCCGGTGTCGACCAGCGGAACTATGGCCTTTGTATTTCTGTTTGCCCGATTGGGAAAAAAGTATCACAGGATCATGATTATGCTTTCTGATAAACTAAAGGGGATTAAAACTACATTTCGTTCACTCCGATACCGAAATTACCGGCTATTTTTTTATGGGCAAAGCATCTCGCTTATCGGAACATGGATACAACGGATTACCACTCCCTGGCTGGTTTATGAATTGACGGAATCAGCATTTATGCTTGGTCTGGTTGGATTTGCCGGACAAATTCCTACTTTTTTAATTGCACCCTTCGCAGGGGTTCTGACAGATCGGTGGAACCGCTATCACATTCTGATCATCACGCAAATTGCGGCCATGATTCAGGCGTTAATTTTGGCTGTTCTTTACATTTCAGGAACCATCGAGGTCTGGCACATTGTTGCACTCAGTATATTTCTTGGAATTATCAATGCATTCGATATTCCATCCAGACAATCGTTTGTAATTGAGATGATCGAAAAAAAAGAAGACCTGGGAAATGCAATTGCCCTCAATTCATCGATGTTTAATGGTGCACGTTTAT
>PHDM01000100.1 GCA_002840985.1 Bacteroidetes bacterium HGW-Bacteroidetes-17 | reverse complement strand
TTTTTTTATAAAGATAATTGCCAAATGGATTTTGACAAGCAATTATCCGATTTTTTAGAAAAACGATATTATGATTAATTTTAGTGAGATTCGATATAAGCATCAATTTCTTTGTGCCAATCATCAGGATCGAAGGTTTTGGGAACAGTTTGATTTTCAAAGAGCAGATCGATGAGGTAATGCGGGTTTTTACCCCCAATAAACATTGATTTAATGCATGAAACACAGTAGACCACTACTTCATCGGATGGCATTTGATCAGCCCTTTTTTTCATTAGTTTTTTAACCTTTTCTGTCGGGATAATCCCATAGAAACAATCACCGCAACAGATGCTTTTTGTCCGGGTAGTTCTGGGTTCGATGAGGGTAATGTTCATTTTATAGAGAATTGTCCGAATGGCCTGATGTACCTTATCTTTATTGCGGGTGGGGCAAGCATCATGAATCGACATTGATTTGCCTTGATAATCCGGAAAAGGAAAGAAATCACTTTCTGCAAGGATTTCCCATAAGGAAATGGTCGAACAATTTTGATAATCATTTTCAAAGCGTTTATCGCAACCGGGGCAAATGTTTATGACTTCAGTCTTTGTTTTAAACTGAGGATCATGATGACAGCAAATCATCAATTTATCCATTTCCCCTAAATTTTCATTCAGGATGAGATGTAATTTTTCGGCTAATTCAGGCCTGTCGATCATCAGGGCGCAGCCCGGGGCGAAAACTCTTTTAGTCATACATTTATTTATGGACAATTATCTCTCAAGTTCAATCTTTTATTAAACCTGACAAAGATAATATAATGGATGTAAATTCGAGCTGGTCGAATTTTTTGTCAGTTCGAGCTTGTCGATTTTTCTGTCAGTTCGAGCTTCCGCCGAAGGCGGATAAATGTCGAGAACTACACTTTTCTCACAAAAAAAAGGCCACTTCTCGACTCGTTTCGACGATGCTCAACGGACATCTCGACGAGCTCGATGTGACCTGATTTTACAAGTGTTTTGAATGTTTAGTCAGTTCGAGCTTGTCGAGAACTTTTCCATGTAAATAGATTATCCACATCTCGATAGGCTCGATGTGGCCAAATTTTACCTGTGTTTTGAATGTTTAGTCAGTTCGAGCATCCGCCAAAGGCGGATAAATGTCGAGAACTAGTCGTTTGATTTACTTTTCGAATACTCAACGAGTTTCTCCCAATCACCATCAATTAAAGCTTGTTTTTTCTTTTGGGACCAATTTTTAATTCGTTTTTCCCATCTTATTGCCAGCATTGGATCAATAAATCTTTCGTGATAAACCAATTTGACTGGCCTTCTGGAATAGGTGTAAGATTCTTTGTGAATTCCAGTGGCATGTTCATTCATGCGCCTTTTCAGATTATTAGTGATGCCAGTGTAAAAGGTATTGTCTGAACATTTTAAAATGTAAACATAAATTGTTTTCATTTCCTTTTGTTTTAGATACAGTGATATGAGGCCGCATCTCGACGAGCTCGATGTGACCTTCACTTTGAGATTAATACATTTTCATCACGATTGTCACGGTCTTAGTTTTTTGGCGTAGGTTTTCTTGAAGAATAGAAATGTCAGCTCGACTTTATTTGTTTTGTCAGTTCGAGCATCCGCCGAAGGCGGATAAATGTCGAGAACTCTTGGTTTATGAATTGCTCTGGCCACATCTCGACTCGTTTCAGCTATGCTCAACGAACATCTCGACGAGCTCGATATGACCTGATTTTACAAGTGTTTTGAATGGTTAGTCAGTTCAAGCATCCGCCAAAGGCGGATAAAAGTCGAGAACTACACTTTTCTCACAAAAAAAGGCCACTTCTCGACTCGTTTCGACGATGCTCAACGGACGTCTCGAAGTGACCTTTTAAATTTTAAAATAGAAACAATTCTGTTCCTATTTCATGATCTCAGCATAATGCTTGTAAAAATGAGTAATGGTTTCAATGCCGTTAAAGAATTGTTCCAACGGAAAATTTTCATTGGGTGAGTGAATGGCATCGCTCTCCAAACCAAAGCCCATCAATACCGATTTTAATCCCAATATATCCTCAAAAGTCGAGATGATTGGAATACTTCCACCTGACCGAACCGGTACAGGCATTCGGTTATAAACTGCCTGATATGCTTTTTCAGCAGCTTTATATGCAGGAATATCGATAGGGCAAACGTAAGCTTGTCCGCCGTGCAAACATTCAACTTTAACTTTAACGTATTTTGGCGCAACTTTTTCAAAATGAGCTTTAAAGAGTTGCATGATCTTTTCATTGTTTTGATTGGGTACCAAACGACTGGATATTTTAGCATGAGCCTTTGATGGGAGCACTGTTTTTGCCCCTTCTCCGGTATATCCTCCCCAAATTCCGCAAACGTCGAATGTACAACGAATGCCGGTATGTTCACTAGGAGTGTAACCTTTCTCGCCATAAAGCTCTTCAACATCAATTGCTTTTTTGTAAGCCTCTACATTAAATGGAGCTTCAGCCATCTTCTTTCTTTCTTCGAGGCTAACTTCCAAAACATCATCGTAGAACCCGGGGATGGTTATATGTCCATCCTCATCCACCATATCGTTAATCATTTTAGCCAAAACATTAATCGGATTGGCAACAGCACCTCCGAATAAACCTGAGTGCAGGTCCTTGTTTGGACCGGTAACTTCAACTTCCCAATAGGCCAAACCTCTTAAGCCCGTGGTAATTGATGGAATAGTAGGTGCGATCATGCTGGTATCAGAAACAAGGATGATATCGGCCTTAAGCATTTCTTTATTTTCGGCACACCATTTTGCTAAACCGGGAGATCCCATTTCTTCACCACCTTCAATCATGAATTTTACATTACAGGGTAGCGTTTTGGTTTGAACCATGGTTTCAAAAGCCTTGGCATGCATAAAACCCTGACCTTTATCATCGTCCGCACCTCTGGCCCAAATTTTACCATCTTTGATGGTTGGTTCAAATGGAGGTATTTTCCATAGTTCGATAGGGTCGACAGGCATTACATCGTAATGGCCATAAACCAATACAGTCGGAGCCTTTGGATCAATTATTTTTTCGCCATAAACAACGGGATTAAAGTCGGTAGGGAAAAATTCAGCTTTATCTGCACCGGCTTTCAGGATAGTTTCTTTCCAGTATTCGGCAGCTTTCAGCATGTCTTTTTTATGATCAGCAATAGAACTGATTGAAGGAATTCTGATTAATCCGAACAATTCGTCTAAAAATCTGTCTTTGTTTTCTTTGATGTATTTCTTCGCTTGTTCCATGATGGTATTTATATTTTATAAATTCTTAAGCTATAAAGGTAAGAAATTTAAAATTTAAGCAGCCAGTAAAGTCATAAAATTAGTTAAAAGTACTGATGTATTTTAGCTATAACCCCGAGCTTTTCCGTATAATTTTCATAATTTAGCCGCATTAAATAATTTTTAAAAGAATGGAAAAAATCAGGGTTGCCATTAATGGTTTTGGAAGGATTGGACGGATTACCTTACGTCAGCTAATGAAGAATGAAAGGATGGAAGTTGTTGCAATCAACGACTTAGCCGACAATAAAACTTTAGCTCACTTATTCAAATATGATTCTGTTCATCGCCAGTACAAAGGAACTGTTGATTTTGATAAAGAAAATTTAATCGTTGACGGTCATCCGATTAAAGTATTAACAGAAAAATATCCTTCAAAACTTCCCTGGAAATCGCTTCAAATAGATGTGGTGATTGAGTCGACCGGAAATTTTGTAACAAAAAATAAGGCTATCCAGCATGTTACAAGTGCCGGAGCAAAAAAAGTGATTATTTCTGCACCCGCAAAAGGCCAGAGTAATGGGGTGAAATACATAGTATTGGGCGTTAACGATCACCTGATTGATAAAAACGATGTGATTATCTCTAATTCTAGTTGTACCACCAATAATGTGGCTCCATTAATTATGATTTTAGATGATTTATGGGGCGTTGAGAAAGGATTTATCACCACAGTTCACTCCTACACAAAGGATCAGAATTTATTGGATGGCCCACATAAAGATTTACGCAGAGCTCGTGCTGCAGCTTATTCTATTGTTCCTACAACTACCGGAGCAGCAAAGGCTGCCACAAAAATTTTCCCACATTTAAAGAATAATTTAGGTGGGGCAGGTATTCGTGTTCCGGTACCAGATGGTTCGTTGACCGATCTTACCTGTACTTTAAGAAATCCGGCCAGCATTGAAGAGATCAATAAGGCCTTTAAGCAAGCCGCAGAAGGTAGACTTAAAGGGATATTGGAATATACTGAAGATCCAATCGTTTCGATGGATGTGATTGGCAACACCCACTCTGCCATTTTTGATGCCGGATTAACCGCAGTATTGGGTGATAAAAATAAACTGGTTAAGGTAGTTGCCTGGTACGATAATGAAATGGGCTACTCAACACGATTGGTGGAACTGATTGAGAAGTTTGTTTAGTTGCACCCTGAGTGTCCCGATACAATCGGGATGTATCGAAGGGTGGAAAGGGACATTTCGATTTGCTTCGGCAAGCTCAGCACAAGCTTTTCACTTCGTGAAAAACTCAATGTCCAATCATTGGGATATCTTCAAATTTTCAAATCAGCACATTAACGAATTAACCAAGGACACTTCGGCTCCGCTCAGTGTCCTACGATTATTACATTTTCAAATCATCAAATTATCTTAGCATTTTCAGTTGCTCTTCCAATACTAAAATTCGTGCTTCGGCATCAGCTTGTTTTTTACGTTCGATTTCAACAACTTTTTCAGGAGCACTGTTCACAAACCTTTCGTTCGAAAGCTTTTTTATCACAGTTTGGATAAAACCCCGGGTGTATTTTAATTCTGTTTCCAACTTTTCAATTTCTGCCTCAATATCAATATTTTCGAGAAGCGGGATATAAAACTCAGTCGATTTCAAAGTGAATGAATTGGCACCTTCAACTTTTTCGATTACGTATTCAATGGTTTCCAGATTACAGAGTTTGGCAATCACGCTGTCGAAAGTTAAGTCGGCTATGGTGTCGTTTTTTTTGATGAACAATTTCAGCGATTCTTTGTTTTGAATATTTTTCTGACTTCTTACGCTTCGTAAAGCAATAATAACCTCGTTTGCGATTTCAAATTGTGCCAGAATTTTATGATCAATTTTCCCTCTCTTTGGTAATAAACTAACCATGAGATCTTCGCTTCGTTTTTCATCGGCAATTTGATGCCAGATTTCTTCGGAGATAAACGGAATAAACGGATGAGCGATTTTCACTAAGCTTTCAAAAAATTCAATCGTCTTTTCAAAAGTGACTTTGTCGATGGGTTTTTGATAGGCAGGCTTTACCATTTCTAAGTACCATGAGCAAAAGTCGTCCCAAATCAACTTATAGGTGGTCATTAAAGCATCCGAAATGCGGTATTTTGAAAAATGATCATCCAAAGTTTTAAGGGTTTCATTTAATTTGGCTTCAAACCAATGAACAGATACCTTGCTTGAATCAGGTTGCTCAATTGTTGGATCAACTTCCCAGCCTTTAACCAAACGCAATGCATTCCAGATTTTATTACTGAAATTTCGTCCCTGCTCACAAAGCCCTTCGTCGAAAGGCAAATCGTTTCCGGCAGGGGAGGTGAGGAGCATTCCTACACGTACTCCATCGGCACCATATTTTTTGATGAGCTCAATCGGATCAGGTGAATTACCCAGCGATTTCGACATTTTTCGTCCTAGTTTATCTCTAACAATTCCTGTCAGATAAACATTTTTAAAGGGGATGTCTTTTCGATATTCAAGTCCGGCAATGATCATACGGGCCACCCAAAAGAACAAGATTTCAGGAGCAGTAATCAAATCATTGGTTGGGTAATAATATTTGATGTCTTTATTTTCAGGATTTCGAATTCCGTCGAATACGGAAATGGGCCATAACCATGACGAAAACCAGGTATCCAGAACATCTTCATCCTGTTTCAAATCTTCAATCTTCAGGTTAAATAAATTGAATTTTTGTTTTGCTATGGTCAAAGCTTCTTCTGCTGATTTGGCAACGACCATTTCATTGTTTGGCAAATAATAAACCGGAATGCGCTGCCCCCACCAAAGTTGTCTTGAAATACACCAATCCCTCACATTTTCCATCCAATGACGGTAAGTGTTTTTAAATTTTTTGGGATAAAATTGAATGGTATCGTTCATCACGATTTCAAGGGCTGGTTTGGCCAAATCTTCCATTTTCAGGAACCATTGCAACGATAGTTTAGGTTCAATAACTGCATCGGTTCGTTCAGAAAATCCAACCTTGTTAACATAATCTTCGGTTTTAACCAAAAACCCATTCGCATCTAAATCTTTAATAATTTCTTTACGAACGGCAAAACGATCTTGCCCAACATATAATTGGGCAGCTTCATTCAAGGTGCCATTATCATTGAAAATGTCGATGGAATCGAGTTTGTATTTGATTCCCAGATTATAATCGTTAATATCGTGTGCCGGAGTGATTTTTAAAGCACCGGTTCCAAATTCACGATCGACGTACTCATCAAAAATTACGGGTACCGAACGGTTAATCAGGGGTACGATAACTCTTTTGCCTTTGAGGTGCTGAAATCGTTCATCTTCCGGATGAACACAAAGTGCCGTATCACCCAAAATGGTTTCAGGTCGTGTAGTTGCAATGGTTACCCAATCATCGGTACTTCCTTCAACCCGGTATCTTAAATAATATAATTTTGAATTTACTTCCCTGTGATTTACCTCTTCGTCGGATAGGGCAGTTAAAGCTGAAGGATCCCAATTTACCATTCTAACGCCTCGATAAATCAAGCCTTTATTATACAAATCAATAAATACCTCAATTACCGATTCGTAAAGGGATTCGTCCATGGTAAAAGCCGTTCTTTCCCAATCGCAGGAAGCACCCAATTTTTTAAGTTGCTCCAGAATGATTCCACCATGTTTCTCTTTCCATTCCCAGGCGTGAGCCAAAAACTCATCACGGTTTAAGTTCGACTTTTCAATTCCTTCTGCTTTTAATTTTGCAACAACTTTTGCTTCGGTAGCAATAGAAGCATGATCGGTACCGGGTACCCAGCAGGCATTTTTGCCCAACATCCTGGCTCTTCTGGTCAACACATCCTGAATGGTATTGTTCAACATGTGGCCCATATGCAACACCCCGGTCACATTAGGTGGCGGAATTACAATGCAATAAGGCTCACGGTCATCAGGTTCCGAATGAAAATATCCTTTTTTCATCCAATGCCCATACCATTTATCTTCAGTGTCTTGAGGGTTGTATTTGCTGGGTATTTCGGTCATTATTCGTTGTTTGCAAAATTAAGTTGCGAAATTAGTAAAAATTTGAGTTAAACCATTTTTGTTTTAGGGCATAAAAAAAGGATTTGCTCAGCAAATCCTTTAAAAAACTCAATCAAACAAGATTTTTAGCGATGTTTATAATTCTTATGGTAATCATGTTTTCCATAAAAGTGTGGCATATGACTGTGCATACTTAAAAAATCAGCCGGTTTCATATTCCCGCGAACTGAGATGATTGCTGCTTCTTCATCTTCATTTACGATAATTAAACCTTCTTTTACCAATCCAGCTTCTCCTTCAATGATATAAATCCCAACATTTTCATCACCGCTTTTTACATCAACCAATTGCTCATAGTTGTTTTTTTCAATAATGGTGTTTACTTCTTTATAAAAGTCAGATTCACGAAACGATTTATAATGATTTTCGAATTTAAGGATATTGATTTTACTGATTTGATTGATCAGATTACCTAATTCGCCTTCTTCAGCATCGGCAAAATGGATTTTCAACCCATCTAATGAGAACATGATGGAGGTTACGTCTTCACTGTCGCAGTATTTGCTGAAAAGATCGTCGAAAGGACCTTTTTGTGCCATTAATGTTAATGGTATGAGTAAAGCAATTGTAATAATGAGTCGAAGTGTTTTCATTTTTTTAAATTTTATAGTGAATATTAATTCGTTTTTTAATTAAGGGTTTATTATTGAATAAACTCAACTATACAATTACATGATAGATTTACTTCCAAAAAATAGGGTGCAGCTATTTTTTGTATTTATCTAAGCTGTTCAATTTGTCCATTCCGTTAATTTTAACAGTTTTCGACAATTTTGAAATAGCTTGTAAGTCGATGATACCGAAGAAACTTAATACTGTGACTTCGCCATTTTCGCTGGCGACTAACATCAGTTCAACGATATCCTTACCCACTGTTTTAGTCATGAATTTTACTTCCTGACCGTTTTCTTTCATTACCATCAATTCCTCAAAGTTTTTGTCTTTTAAGGAGGCGTTTAAGCTTTTTCGGAATTCTTCCAGCCTTGTGCTGTTTTGTGAATCACAGGATAGGATTTTTAATCCATCAAGGTTATCCAATACACCCTGCATTTGATTTAAATCGCTGTCCTCAATTCCTTCCATTTTTGCAAAAAAGGCAAACATCGATTTTGAAATATTTACTGATGTAAATCCATCTTGTCCCGAATATTTATCGAAAAGCTTATCTATTGACGAACTCTGTGCACTTAGCATTAAAGGGAACATGATTAATGCAAGGATCAAACTTTTAAATGTTAGTTTTTTCATGATTATTTAAATTAATTGTTTATTACTTTTTGCTGCGTTTCATAAAATTTTGAAATTTTTCCTACCTCATCCATACCTTTACTTAGGCTTCCTACTCTTGATAACTGATCCATTCCTTCATCGAATTTTGTAATATTATCAACCGGTTTCAATCCACGGTTAAACATCCCAGAAACAACGAGAAGTGCATTTTTTGTCTCCTCGTAAGCGACTTGTGGATCGTTAAAAGTGTCTTTCATTTTTGATGAAAAAGGATCAATATTGGTAAAAATGCTGATGATTATCAGGATACTGGCTGCGATACCCGAAATATAATAAATGTATCTTCGGCGGATCTGAAGTTTGTTGGATGTCTCGAAGTTGTTAATTTTGGCAAATAGCTTTTGATCAAAAGAATCATCAAGTTCATCTTTGGTTTTCTCTTGTGAAAAATAGTTGAAGGAATCTTTTAAGGAAGCCAAATGCGGGGGTATGTTTTCTCCCTGGAAAAAATCTTTCAATATTTTTTCATCTTCAAGGGATGTATTTCCATCGAAATACATCTCAAGCAGTTTTTCAATTCGACGAAAATTCATAATTATGTATTTTTATAAGTGTGTCACGTACTTTTTTCCTGGCCCGCGAAAGGCTCACCCTGATTGTATTCAGGCTTAATTGTGTTATTTCTGCAATTTCATCATAATCACAATTCTCAATATCTCGTAGATGAATGATCAGTTTTTGCTGTTCAGGAAGCTCATTGATGATTTCATGGATTTTCTGAACCGTATCCTTCAGTTTTGTTTGTTGATATGGACTGTTTTCACTCATTTGTATGTCAATGTTTTTTAATTCAGTAGTTCTGTTTCTAAGTGATTTAATTTTATCAAGACATAAGTTTTTTGTAATAACCATCGCAAATGCTTCAATACTTCTGTACTCTTCAAGTTTTTCTTTTTTTGACCATAAGCGAATAAATACTTCCTGAACAGTGTCTTCAGCTTCAGCAGTATCATTTAGCATTCTGTTGGCCAAACGATAGAGCTTATTTTTAATGGGCAGTACTTCGCTTTTGAATTTTTCTACGGTCATTAATTTATATTCTTTACAAACAAGACGACTCAATCTTTAAAACATTACATCATCCTTACAAATTCATTTATCTGGATACTTTGGATATGTGTGCAATCGTTTGGAATCCTTGTAAATTTAATTATTTTTGTATACTTCATAATCTGATATGATGTAATGAAGATAAAGATATTGTAATTATTAATTAATAACCTAAAACTTAAATTTATGTTTAAAGGACATCCAAAAGGATTAATCGTAGCTTTTTTCGCCAATATGGGGGAAAGATTCGGTTTTTACACCATGATGGCGTGCTTGGTATTTTACTTGCAAGCAAAATACAATATGACCGCTACAGTAGCTGGTGACATTTATAGTTGGTTCTATTTTGGGATCTATGCAGCAGCACTTATTGGTGGCTTAATTGCTGATGGTACCAACAATTATAAGAGAACTATCTTTTTCGGTATCATTACAATGTTAGGTGGATATGTAATCATGTCAATCCCGGGAATGGGATTACCGATCACCATTACAGGTCTTGCTGTTATTGCTTTCGGAAATGGTCTATTTAAAGGTAACCTTCAGGCAATTGTCGGACAAATGTATGACGATCCTAAGTATGAAAAATTGCGTGATTCCGCATTTAGCGTTTTTTATATGGGGATCAATATGGGTGCCTTAATTGCTCCATTTGCTGCTAATGGTATCCGTAACTGGTATCTAAAAACTCAAGGATTTGAATATAATTCAGATCTACAGGTGTATGCTTCCCGATTTAATATTGGAGAACTACCCTTAATCAATACCAGTGAAATGATTCATTTTGCCGAGAACTCAACTGACATGATGGTAAACTCAGGTAACTCAAGCCTTACTGGTTTTGTAACCAATTATCTTGATTCATTTGCAACCGGATATAACTATGCATTTGGTATTGCCGCATTTTCGATGATTATCAGTTTTGTGATTTTCTCAATTTTTAAAAGCAAATTGCCGGATAAAAAGAGACCGGTGGTTGAAGCTAAGTCAGATAAAACAAGTTCAAATAGTATCAATCCAGTTAAGGTTGCGGTATCACTTGGTTTAATGGCTGTTACTGCAGTGATCTTTCACTTTGCTTTCGATAACTATAAACTTGGATTGGCGATAGGTCTTTTTGTTGCTTTTGTAGCCTGGATTTTCCAAAATGCGACTAAAGAAGAACGACCACGGGTTAATGCGCTAATGCTTGTTTTCCTGGTCGTAATTTTCTTCTGGATGTCGTTCCATCAAAATGGATTGACCCTATCAATGTTTGCACGTGATTATACAGCTAACGAAATCCCTGCATACTCTAACATGTTATTTACATTGCCATCACTACTTTGTATTTTTGCATTTATTGTTGGTCTTGTATATTTGATTGGTAAAAAATCTACTTCTAAAGAAAGATTATTAGGTGGATTGACTTCAATTGCAGGAATTGGTGTTGGATATTATTTGTATACCACATTCGGAACAGCAAATAAAATTGAACCTGAAATTTTCCAAAGTTTTAACCCTATTTTCATCGTTTTCTTAACTCCGGTTATTTTAGCCTTATTTACATGGTTAAGAAACAGGAAAATAGAACCATCAACTCCACGTAAAATTGGGATCGGTATGATTTTAGCCGCCCTCGGATTTGTGGTGATGATTGTTGGCTCAATGAACCTGGAATCTCCTTCAGCATTAGCCGGAACCCCATCTCCTGACAGAATCTCGGTTTATTGGTTAATCAATACCTATCTAGTACTTACCATTGCTGAACTTTTCTTGAGCCCGATGGGAATTTCATTCGTTTCAAAAGTATCCCCATCGCGATTCCAGGGATTAATGCAAGGTGGTTGGTTATTGGCTACAGCCGTTGGAAATAAACTTCTTTTTGTTGGAAGTTCATTATGGGGTGAAATCGAACTGTGGCAATTATGGGCAATTTTCGTAATCTGTTGTATTGCTTCCGCTGCTTTTGTTTTCGCTATCATGAAACGACTTGAAAAAGCTACTTTATAATTTATTCAAAAAATTAAAAAAATATACACATGAAAAAGATAATATCAATAATCAGTGCTCTTTTTTTAACCCTGATTTTTACATCCTGTGCGGAAAAAGAGAAAGTTGATACATCGCAGGCTCCTGCCGAAATAAAAGATGCAATTGAAATGTCTTATCAGCTCAGTAAGCAACTTACAGAAATGCAGGTTACAGCCGGAAGTGATAAGGTAATTAATGCCGAGGAAATTTCCGGTATAGCTGTAGCATTCAAAAAACTTGCAATCGTTAACAATTACAACTTAAAAAACTTCAAAGACAGCAAATATTTTATTGCTTTAAATAAAGAGCGAAAAAATGAGTACGATGCTTTAGCAGAAAAGGTTGTTTTCCTGAAAGATTGTGAAGGTTATGATGCCCTTGGACTTGAAGTTCAAAAAATTGCACTTGAAGTCAAAGACGTAACTGAATTGCCGGTTGAAGAGCCGGTAGTTGAAGAAACTACTGAAGAAGCCGAAGTAGTAAATTAAATTCTTTATTTCGTTAGTCAACGTATTTAAAGTGTTGTTTAAAAAGCTGTCATCAAGTTATGGCAGCTTTTTTTATATTTTTGATTTATGGATTATTCGTGGGGACATAAAAGGCGATTTAATGCTTATGCCAATTATTTTAAGCAGGAGTTTGGCGAGCGGGTACAAAAATTAAGCATTGATGCTGGTTTTACCTGTCCGAACCGTGATGGAAAAGTGGGTCGTGGTGGATGTACCTATTGTAATAACGATGCTTTTAATCCTTCCTATTGCGAATCGGGTAAATCGGTTAGCCAACAAATTGAAGAAGGCATTGAGTTTCATTCGAACAGGTACAGAAGAGCAAATAAATATCTTGCTTACTTTCAGGCCTATTCAAATACTTATGCTGATCATGAGCATCTAAAAACGATTTATGAGGAAGCCTTGGGTAAACCTGAAATTATTGGGTTGGTAATTGGAACAAGGCCCGATTGTGTGAATGAAAAGTTATTGGATTATTTTAAAGAATTATCGGAAAGATATTACATCATTGTAGAATATGGTTTAGAATCGTGTTATGATAAAACCCTGATTGAAATTAACAGGGGACACACTTTTAAGCAATCCGTCGAGGCCATTAAACTCACTGCCTCTAAAGGGATTAAAACAGGGGCTCATCTGATATTTGGTTTGCCTGGCGAAAGCAGAACGGAAATGTTAGCCGAAGCGGAAATCCTGTCAAAACTTCCTATCAATAATATGAAATTCCATCAGCTCCAGATTATTAAAGGAACTAAAATGGAAGAAGAATTTAGGCTCAATCCTGAAAAATTTACCTTTTTCGAATTAGCTGATTATATCGAATTTGTAATTGATTTTTTGGAAAAGCTCAACCCAAATATTGTAATTGAACGATTTGCAGGTGAAGTACCACCCCGGTTTTTAGCAGGCCCGGGATGGGGTTTGATCAGGAATGATCAGATTTTAAATTTGATTGAAAAAAGATTAGAGGAAAGAAATAC
>PHDM01000099.1 GCA_002840985.1 Bacteroidetes bacterium HGW-Bacteroidetes-17 | reverse complement strand
GAAACAACCCAATTAATCAATGCCACTAAAATTTCGGGAAAAACACAATCAGGGTTAGGATTGGGAATTTTTAATGCCATGACGTCCAATACCTATGCAAAAGTGATTGACGAATCGGGAAATGAACAACGATATCTCACTCAACCCTTTACCAATTATAATATGGTTGTTGTTGATCAATCCCTTAAAAACAATTCATTTGTTTCATTCTATAATACCAATGTTTATCGTGGCAGCAATGAATATATGGCTAATGTGACAGGGACAGAAGTGAGATTTGTAGATAAAAGCAATTATTATGCTGTAAGTGGTCATTTTCATCTAAGTCAAAAATACAATCCAGAGCAGGACAATGTGTTTGGGCATAGCTATCAATTCAGTGTCGGTAAAATAAGTGGTAAATTTAAATACGATTATTCACAATCGGCCATGAGTGAAACATACGACCATAATGATTTGGGCTATTTATCACACAATAACAATCTTAATCATGACTTAAATTTTTCTTATAGCATATATCAGCCTTTCTGGAAAGTTATGGACATGTCGAATAGTATTAGTTTTGAATATTCTTTACTTTACAAACCCAGAAAATTTTCGAGTTTTTCAATCAATACAAATTCACGTACCACACTTCGTAATTATACTTCACTGAATCTTAATACTTCTTTTGAACCTAAAGGATCTGATGATCATTTTGAGCCAAGAGTTGATGGCTGGGTTTACAAAAGGCCTGCAAATCATAATTTCAATATCTTTATTTCGCCAGATTATCGAAAAAACTATGTTACTGACATCAGGTTAAATTATACCGGGACAACAGAAAAAGGGAGAAATAGTTTTCTATTTAGTTTAAGCCAGAGAATTAGATTAAGTGATCAGTTCAGTATGATTATAACTTCAGAATTTAAAAATGATAACAAATCATACGGATATGTCAATGATAGTATAAATACCAACAATAATCGAATAATTATTTTTGGACAACGGGATGTAAGAACAGTAACCAACACCATTGAATCGAGTTATATTTTTAATAATAAATCTTCCTTGAGCTTACGATTGCGACATTATTGGATTCGGGCCCAATACCATAACTACTATGATTTGCAAGCAGATGGATCCTTAATTCAAAATAATTTTCAAGAGGATAACGATTTTAATGTAAATGCTTTTAATATTGACATGGTTTACACCTGGAATTTTGCACCCGGAAGTGAACTTTTATTGGTTTACAAAAATGCTATTTATGCCAATGTTGAAAGCTCGGTAAACAATTACTTTGATAATTTAAGATATACGTTTGATTCACCAATCATCAATAGTTTTTCGATCAAAATACTTTATTATATCGACTATCTGAACCTTAAAAAGAACAGACACAAATAAAATTCACAGACTGAATAAAAGGGGATCAAATCCCCTTTTATAAGAACTTCACCCAACTGTATCGTCTGGATCCGTTGGAGTTGGTGGAGTTGGTGGAATTGGTGGGACTGGTGGAGGATCAGGAACCAGATTCAAGACAATGGCTTTTCGTCGAAATAAATCACTTTTTTTCATGGTAATTACATTAAGTGTGTTCTACTCTATCCTAGCTTTTCGAATTCCGCTAAAAATGTAAACATTTCAAAGTTTTATACCATAATTCATCATTTGTCCTCAATAAATACCATGTATTTACATTACGAAATTTTAAACGGCTCATTATCTGAGATTAAGTTAATTTTCATT
Source organism: Bacteroidetes bacterium HGW-Bacteroidetes-17 (assembly GCA_002840985.1). GTDB lineage: Bacteria > Bacteroidota > Bacteroidia > Bacteroidales. The sequence goes on along the minus strand of PHDM01000099.1, from coordinate 11,644 downwards.
TAAAACACATATGCAATTAACTTAATTATTTAAATATTATACCTTGATCAAAACTTTTTATAAATTAGCTGAACCAAGTTTAATTTGATCCATTAACATGCTCTTTCATATCTCCCCAATAAAGAACTTAATCTTTTTACTTAGTTTTATTTTAACAATAATTTTCAGCACTCCTGTCAAATCTCAAAATTTAAATCTTGACACCATCAAATCCGTTCGTTTTTTTAAAAAGAATTATCCAAGTACTTTTAAATCAAATATTGATTCAATAAAAACTTATTATAATACTTCTTTGGATAAATCAATTCTTGAGAAAGATATGGCTAAGCAAGTACTGATTTTGTCATATATAGCTGAACTCTACAACGAAATAAGGAATATTGACTCTTGCACGAAATATACTAAATTGTCAACCTACTATTTAGAATCATGTTTGATTACAGATTCAATCATTAATTTTGAAGTAAATAATTCTTTAATGAATGCCTACTATTACTTAGCTAATTACCCTAAAACAATACCATATGGAAAAACAGCTTTAAATTACATAAACCCAAAGTATACAAATCACCCTGAATTTGAGAGGCTAAGGATCTACGAGATAATAAGTAATTCATTTTTGTTGATGGAAGAATTCGATTCTGTACTGAAATATGTCGATAAATCTGAATCTATACTAAGCGTTTTAATGAATCCATCAACTAATTATCTCCTTAGTAACATTTGGAAAAAGGCAAGTGTTTTGATGGCTAATGGATTGCTAGATGAAGCACTAAATGAGTTTTTAAAATCAGAATCATTAATTGACAATCACAATCCAACTTATATAGCTTCAACTATATACACAGAAATTGGAAACATATATTATAGTTTAAGGGAATTGGACAAATCTATTCAATACTATGAACAAGCTCTTCGTATTTATCAGCGCTTAAATCTCCCAAAACATCCATATTATACTTCAGCATATACAGATATTGCAAGGGTATATCTTTTACTAAATAAAAATGAAGAGGCCTTGTCTTATTTAAAGCAGATAATTCAAGTTATATCAGAAAATAACAACCCGTACATTATGCATATTTATCAAAATATAAGTGCAGTATATATGCAAATGGATTCACTGGAACAAGCCAATGATTATCTTAAAAAATCGATCGTTGTTCTAAATAAATATTATAATAAGGAGGTTTCAATTACATATGCTAAAGCTATATTTTATTACGGTCATTTTCTGATTGAACGACTTTATAATCCTGAAGGTGTAAAATTAACAAATCAAGCCATAAAAATACTCAGAGGGCAATTAGGAGAAAAACATCCTGATTTGGCTGATTGCTATCAATATATTGGATTGGCCAAAAAGCTCATTGACAACGATGTAGATAGTGCGCTTTTTTATTATCAAAAAGCTCTAATTACAAACGACCTAACATTTAATGAAACCTCATTTTTTCAAAATCCGAAAGTTGAAAATGCGATTTCTAAAAAAATTCTGCTTAATATATTACGAAATAAAATTGATGCGCTTACTACAAAAATTTGGAAAACGAAAAATTTACACGACCAAATAGCCTATACCGAATTAATGAATTCAACCTTATTGTTGGCTATCGAAACAGTGGGGAATATTCGTAATTCTTTTACATCCATCGATAGTAAATTAAAGATGAATGAGAAATCGGAATATTTTCTTTCAAAATTGATTGCTTCATCCTTTACTCTTCATAAACTTACCAATAACAACAAATACCTATATGATGCTTATGTATATGCTGAAAAAAGCAAGCTCGCCACATTAAATGAGTTGATTAATGAGAATGGTGCTAAAATTTCGGGGGGTGTGCCACCTGAATTAATAACAGAGGAAAAAAAATTACGGATAAGAAAAGGGGAACTCGAAAATGATTTATATAATGATGAAATATCAAATAATGCTGATCAAAACAGAAAAGAAATATTATCAAATCAGTTGTTTATTATTGATCAAAAAATAGATATTCTGACGTCTAAATTAGAGAACCAGTATAAGAATTATTACAAACTGAAGTATCAGAATCGACAACTTGATATTGAATCAATTCAAAAAATAATAGCAGATGAACAAGCGGTTATTGAATATTTTCTTACTGATACCACAATTTATGAATTTGTAATTACAAAAAATGATTTTCAAGTATTTGAAAAAATTATTGATTCAACTTTTATAAATAACATTTATACTATTACAGAAATCTCCAAGAACAATACTTTTACACACTTTGATGTAAAGCAATTTTACACTTTTAAAGAAAAATCATTTCAATTGTATCAAATTTTAATTGCTCCTTTAGATGCAATAATAAAAGATAAAGAACTTATCATCATACCGGACAAAGAATTATTACAATTACCATTTGAGGTTCTTCTTATGGATCAAGATTTAAGCATTTCAAACTATCGTAGTCTTTCTTATTTAATTAAATACCATCCTATAAGTTATTCCTATTCGACGGAATGGTTATTTGAGCAAAGAATCGGGAATAAAGCAAAAAATAATCTCCTGGCTATACTCCCTTCATACGACCAGTCAATTGATTATGAGAGTTTTATTCCACATGAGAACAAAAACTATGAAAGAGATTTGCTTCTACCCATACCTGCCGCCATTGAAGAAGTTAAAAACATCTCCAAATCAATTGAAGGTGAAATTCTTGAAGCTGAAAATGCTACCGAATTAAACTTCAAAAATATTGCCGCTGATTATTCAATTCTTCACTTTGCAATGCACACCATTATCGACAATAATAACCCGATGTTCTCAAAGCTTGTTTTTACACCACAAACTGACGATTCAACTAACAAAGAAGACAATTTGCTTAATACCTATGAAATCTTTAATTTAAATCTTAATGCGCAAATGGTTGTTCTAAGTTCGTGTAATACAGGAAATGGAAATTTGCAGAAAGGTGAAGGGATCATGAGCATGGCCAGAGGATTTATGTATGCTGGCTGTAAAAGCCTAGGCATTACCTTATGGTCGGTTGATGATAATTCAAGTGCTGATTTAATGAGTTATTTTTATGAATTTTTAGCCAATGGAATGACTAAATCGATGGCTTTGCAATCGGCAAAGATAAAATATCTTCAACTTGCCGATCCAATTAGTACCCATCCCCATTTTTGGGCTTCATATATTTTAATTGGAGATACAACACAACTTGAACTAAGAACTAACAACTTATTTAAATACCTTCTAATTGGCATTTTTATTCCTGTATTCTTTTTATTATTCAGAAAAATAATTATTGGAGTTCTGAAATAATTCCTTCAGCACGAGTCTGGTAATACCCTTTTTGATTTGCAATAAGCTTAAACTGATCGATTGCACTTTTAATTTCTCCCAGTTTTAATGTACTCAAAGCTTTAAACCATTCAGAATGCTCCAGATAAAACTGATCATTTGATACAATGACTGCATCAAATTGAATAATAGCACTGTCCATTTCGTTCAATTCGAGGTATATGGCACCTAAATAAAACTTTGCCGCAAAATTTCCGGGTTGAGATTGTATCAAGGATTCAAATACAGGCTTTGCCAAACCATATTCATTTGATTTATAGTTTTTGTATGCCTCGGCAAATTTAGATTCATAAGCAGATAGTTCATATGCACGGGTCGTATAATCAGGTGCATATTTTTCATAATATTTAATGAAGATATGCTCACCTTTGGATGAGCCTGAACCGTTCATTATCAAAAAAATGCTTAACGAAACTAAAACCAGCAGAGAGGCAGCGATGAGGGTATATCTTCCGAAGTTAATACTCCGTTTTCTTCCTGTAGATGGAGCAACCTCTTTATGAATATTATCAAGTTCGTTTTTAAATTGCTCCAATTCATCATCCATGATGATGGTATTTAGCTTTTTCTGGAATAACAATTCCCGCTTTAATGAACTATTTTGACCCAGCTCTGCTTCAAATTCTTCTCTCTGTTGAGGTGCCATCTCATCAGATAAATAAGCCTGAATCTGTTCAAAATAATTAAATTTACTTTTCATCTTCTTCAAAATCTTTAAAGCGTGGATCGCTTTTAATCCGTTTTATTAATAATTCTTTACATCTGTATTTCTTTTTTCTGGCTATATCCCCATCCATAAAGTTCAGCTTTTCTGCTATTTCATCATACGACACCTTTGCAAGCGTCATTTTTAGCAAATCTCTGCAAATCGAACTAAGGTTATGAAAATGCCAACGATACAAAAAATATTGAATACTATAATCGTATTCATTCTCAACTTCAACAAAAACCTCACCCTCCTCCATGTCTTCAGGGTCAAAACTTGTCTTGTTTTCTACCTTCTTTTTGCGAAGTTCCTTCAACCACAGATTCTTGCATATCGAATATAAATAAGTTTTAAAAGAACAAGTTAATTCAAATTCATTGCTTCTAACTTTCTGAAAAACAATCAGCATCGCCTGCTGAATCAAATCTTTAGCATCATCTGCTTCTCCATTATTATGACTCACATAACGCGAAATCACGGGCAAATGAATTGCATATAGATTTCGAATGAACAAACGATCATTATTTTTAAAAGCGTGAATAATTTCTTTTTCCGAAATTCGAATCACTATTCTTATCTTTATACCTGAATACTAGAATTGTCGCACAAATCTATGAAACTTTAACAATTAATTTAACATTTGAATGATTATTACCGGGTTACCACCAATCAGACCATTACAATTAATAACTTTGATATAAATATAATAGATATAACAATATGCATGTAATAGCTGACAGTGGCTCCACTAAAACAGAATGGGTTCTATGCGACAAAAACCGGGTTATAAAAACGGTCGAAACGATAGGATTCAACCCTTACTATTATGCTTCTCATGTTTTAGAGGAAATTGTCCATACTCACCTCCTGCCAAACATTGGGGATCATTCGGTTTCAGATATTTATTTTTACGGTTCAGGTTGTTCTACTGAAAATAATCAGAACATCATTATCAATGCACTAGTACCTTGTTTTCAAAATTCGAAAATTCATATTTATCACGATTTGTTGGGCGCTGCCCGTTCATTATTTGGCAACAAAGCAGGAATTGCGGGGATACTGGGTACGGGATCTAATTCTTGTGTTTATGATGGCACCAATATCACGCACAATGTTCCATCCTTAGGCTACTTTTTTGGGGATGACGGAAGCGGGAGCAATATTGGCAAACGACTTATCAATAATTACTTAAAGGGAGATTTTCCCGATCCATTAAAAAAAGATTTTGACAATCACTTTGCTTATTCTTTCGAATATATCCTAAATCAGATATATAGTAACGAGAGCCCTGTTAAATTTTTTGCTTCTTTTAATCCGTATATATATGATCACATTAAGTCGGAATATTACAAAAATCTTGTTTACTCCTCATTCAGTGATTTTTTTAAATTAAATATTTGCAAATATCCTGATTATCAAAAATTGCCTACCAAATTTATTGGCTCAATTGCCTATATTTTTTCGGATATTTTAAAAGAAGTTGCCTTTTTATATGGCATCTCAATTACCGGAATAGATAAAAATCCAATGGAAGGACTGATTAAATTTCATTCAAAATCAGCATAATTTAATCACTTTTTCTAATTCTGATGGATGGAACCATTGATAAGATGGGTTTTTCCTGAACCAGGTCAATTGACGTTTGGCATATCTCCGACTGCTGGTTTTAATATTTTCTATCGCTTTTTCAAGTGTAATATCAGCTGAAAAATAATCGAATAATTCCTTATAGCCCACCGTATTTAGTGCGTTCAGATTTCTGAAATCATACAAACATTCAGCTTCTTCAATTAATCCATCATTAATCATTTGATCAACACGCTCATTGATTCGATCGTACAATATTTTTCGGTCCGAATTCAATGCAACTTTAATAATTTCGAATTCCCTTTTCTTTTTAATATTGGTTCTTTGCTCAGAGTACTTTATTCCGGTTGCCATGCATACTTCCAATGCCCGTATGATCCGTTTAGGGTTCGATTGATCAATGATTTCGTAAAATTCAGGGTCCAATTCCTTTAGCCTATTTCTAATTGCTTCAAGACCCTCGTTTTTATATAGCAGATTTAGCTTTTTTCTCAAATTTTCATCTATATCCGGCAACTCATCAATTCCTTCACAAACTGCATCAATGTATAAACCCGAACCACCAACCATAACAACATAATCACGATCCTTGAATAAGGAACTTAATAATTCCATCACTTCCAATTCAAAACGGGCAGCACTATAATAATCATGAATTGAGATATTGTCTACAAAATGATGTTTCACCTGTTTCAGCTGTTCAGTATCAGGTTTTGCAGTTCCTATCGTTAACTCCTTATACATTTGGCGTGAATCAGCAGAGATGATTTCAGTTTCAAGATACTTGGCAAGTTGAATCGCAAAATCTGTTTTACCAACCGCTGTTGGTCCCGCGATCACAATTAATTTCTTTGAATGGTTCAAGCTCATTTTGTTCGCGCATCTTTTAATCCTAATTCCTTTCCCTTTTCAAGCATTAACGAAAATGCAGCATCAAAATCGTTGCTTATAATTCCGTCGAGAATGGCCTCACGAATATCATTTTTGATGATTCCAACTTCCTTACCCGGCTTAATATTAAAGGTTTCCATGATAATTTCACCAGAAATTGGAGGCTGCCAATTTCTCATTTTATCCTTCTCTTCGATCTCAACCAATTTTTGGCGAACCAGTTCAAAGTTCTTCGTGTATTTACTGACTTTTGCTGCATTTTTTGAAGTGATATCTGCCTCGCATAAAGTCATTAAGGCATCAATATCGTCACCGGCTTCATACAAAAGTCTTCTAACAGCCGAATCAGATACGATATCTTCGGCAAGTACTATTGGCCTTAAATGCAATAAAACCATTTTTTTGACAAACTCCATTTTCTCATTCAATGGTAGTTTCATTTGCTTGAAAATTTTAGGAACCATTTTTGCACCCAAAAATTCGTGTGCATGAAATGTCCATCCAATTTTAGAATCAAATTTTTTAGTCGCAGGTTTCGCAATATCATGCAAAATTGCTGCCCATCTTAGCCAAAGATCATCTGTTTTTTCCGCAATATTATCAAGTACCTGTAACGTATGGTAGAAATTATTTTTATGCCCTTTCCCATCGATAATTTCAGAACCTTTTAAATCCATAAATAAAGGGAAAATAATTGCCAGCAATCCCGATTCGTCAAGCATTTTAAATCCGCGCGATGGTTTTTCGGATAATATAATTTTGCTTAATTCCTCGTTAATTCGTTCGTTTGAAACAATCTCAATACGTTTTGCATTTCGCTTTATCGCTTCAAAAGTATCAGGATGAATGTAAAATTTAAGCTGACTGGCAAAGCGAATGGCACGCATCATTCTCAACGGATCGTCCGAAAAAGTAAGATCAGGGTCAAGCGGAGTTCTGATGACTTTATCATGAAGATCCTGTAAACCGTTAAACGGATCAATCAGTTCTTCATAATGCTCTTTCTGTAAACTCATCGCCATCGCGTTAATGGTAAAATCACGCCGATTCTGATCATCTTCCAGCGTTCCACTTTCAACAATTGGTTTTCTTGAATCAGCCCGATAGGATTCTTTTCTGGCACCTACAAATTCAATCTCCATCCCTTCATATCGCAGCATCGCAGTTCCAAAATTTTTGAAGTATTTTGGTATGATATCAGGATCAATTCTTTGAGACAAATCCCTAGCAAAATCAAGGCCATTGCCTAATACCAAAATATCAATATCTTTTGATTTTCGCTTTAGTAACAAATCCCGAACATAGCCACCTATCACCCAAACCGGAGTTTTGGTTTCGAAACTGACTTCTGAAATAAGTTTAAAAATATTTTGGTTCAAGTGATTTATCAATGCTATACTTATTTTCACTACAAAGCTATTAAAAAACTACTAGTTAAAATGAGTAAAAATAGTTTTCTGGTATTTTACCATTCAATACACAACTTAATAGTGAAGGTAAAAAGCTTCTGAAATTAAATTAGCATCCATCAATTTTTATTTCAATCGAATTTAATTCCTAATTTTGTAATGATTTTATTTTAAATCTTAATGATCGATGGACGAGGAACAAAAAAATTCTTTAAAAAAGAATATGGATGAATTAATCCGTTTATTCAAAAAGATAAAGGATAAAAGTGTAATTGATGATTTGCCGGGGATCAATAAAATGTTTATCCAGAATTTCGACCTTTTGGTTCAAAATTATGATGAGATAAAAGACGATCTTTCAGAACAATTATTAAGTCAGTTTGGTACTCCTATTCATAAAATGATTGCTGATATTGTTGTAAAACTAAAGAAAGAATTGGGTGAAGATTTAACGGACGAGATCGAATTACCGGAAAAGAAACCCCAAGAGATAAAAAAAATTTTAATCACTCCGGAGCCCTTAAATATAGAAGTAGAGATCAAATCAATCGACAGCCAACTCAACAAAGGAGGATTAACACCCGAACAAATTGACCGATTACTGGACCGACGTTCCGATTTGGCTAAGAAAAAGTCTAGTAAGAGTTAAATTCATTGTTTATCGTAATATAACCGGGATAAACTATTTCTCTCGTACCCACCATGATTGTTGGTTTTGCCTTCAAACTTATATGACTGGGTTCGTTCCCTGCACCAACCAAATTAAATACCAGATTTAACAAACTATTTCCCGATTCTTTTTTAAAAACTTCTTTTAAATCAAAAGTCAATAATAAAGGTAATGTACCTGTTTCATTGGCCGGTATTTCCAATCGTTGAGACAAAACGCCCTGTGTTATTTCAGTGTCATCAATAAATAATTGCCAATCCAATCGATTCATCGCCGCCTGATTTTGATTTGGGTTCTGAACCTGAATATTCAAAACAAAGCTCATCGGCAATTTATTTGATGAAAGTGCTGCAGTTAATTTGGCCGCATCCAAAAAATTTAAATCCGACATTGATTTTTTTTCCTGAATATTTACCCCTGCTAATTTCAGGTTTTCGATGGTATGCAAACGAAACTTGCATTTCACAAAAGAAGTTAATTCAGTGGCCTGTTTCAGCACATCACACGAAACTGATGTAACAAGCAAAGCAATAATAAGGATGATTTTAAATTTTGTCATGGCTATTTCAGTTACATATTTCTACCTAAATTAACATTAATTAGACTGGTAAGGGAGAAACCGGCTTCAAAATTTCATTTTTATTTTGTTGATAGTACAAACTCGTTTCTTAGCTTTGTGTATCAGAGATTTTTTATTTGATCACCATGGTACTAATAATTAAAAAATCACTCAGTTAATGCTGTATATATCACGTTCAGAAACCGATCCCTATTTCAACATTGCAGCGGAAGAGTATGTTTTAAAAGAATTGTCAGATGATGTTTTTATGCTATGGCAAAATGAGCCATCAATCATTGTAGGTAAGCATCAAAACACGCTTGCCGAAATAAATTACGAGTACGTTCAGAAACATAAAATCCCTGTAATTAGAAGGATTACAGGCGGTGGAACGGTTTATCATGATCTGGGAAATTTAAATTTTAGTTTTGTTAAAAGTGGGAAAAGGGAGCAGCTTGTGAATTTCAAAGCTTTCACCGATCCCATTATTGCAGCATTAAAAACCATGTCGGTTGATGCCAAATTTGAAGGTAAAAACGATTTACGCGTACAAGGGAAAAAAATATCCGGAAATGCCGAACATGTATACAAAAACAGGGTACTCCATCATGGAACCCTACTGTTTTCATCAGAGCTTGAGAAATTAAATGAATCCATTCTGGCTGCATCCAAAAATTTTGATGACAAAGCCGTAAAATCAAATCGCAGCGAGGTAGCCAATATTCTCGATTTTCTACATATTCCAATGAATATTCAGAATTTTCGAAAAGAGATTTTAAAACAGATGATGATCAACGATAAAGTAGCTGAGATTTATTCTTTTACGGATGAGGATAAAAAGAAAATAGAACAACTTGTTGAATCAAAATATTCACAGTGGTCGTGGAATTATGCCTATTCTCCCAAATATACATTTACAAAAAACATACAGATAGCCGACTTTAAGGCTTCTATCCAAATAATTGTTAAAGATGGAATCATCTTAGATATTATATTTGATGAAAGAAATTCTGAAAATCAATTTGCAAAAGAATTAAAAAAAGCACTGATGGAATCAAAACATGAGCCGGATGAAATAAAATCGCGGTTGATGTCTGCTTCATCTTTATTTAATGACGAATCAGAAATTTTAACTTTATTACAAACCTTATTCTAAGATCATGGAACTAGATCATATATTCAATAAATTATGGAATGATTACGCAAGTCTTAATCCTTCTGTAAAAAGAATAAAAGCATTATTTGAACAGGAAAACGAAACGATATTAAACGACCATATCGCGTTCAGGACCTTCGATCATCCTTTAATGAATTTAGCTGTATTGTCCGCTTTATTCATAAAGCATGGATATCGAGAGATACAGGATTATCATTTCGAAGAAAAGCATCTTTATGCCAAACATTACGAACACAAAGATATTCCGAACGCACCTCGCGTATTTATTAGTGAGTTAAAGTTGAAAGAAATGAGCAAACAACTTCAGCAATTAGTGAATGACTTCATTAAACCTGTACCTTCTAAAACTTTTGCATCCGAAGAATTGCTTTTCAGTGGACGTGTTTGGGAACTTCCTTCTTTTGAAGTTTACAATACTTTAAGAAATGAATCGGAATACGCAGCCTGGCTTTATGTTTTCGGTTTTAGGGCCAATCATTTTACGGTGAGTATAAACGACTTAAAAACACTAAATTCTGTTGAAAAAGTTAATGCATTTTTAAAACTTAAGGGATTCCTGATTAACGATTCAGGAGGAGAAATTAAAGGCTCACCGGCTGAACTTTTAGAACAATCGAGTATAAAATCTGAAACCATTAAGGTCGATTTCAAGGAAGGAATTTTTGATATCCCCGGATGTTATTATGAATTTGCAAAACGCTACCCCGATACCGATGGTAAATTATATTCGGGCTTTATTGCTAAATCTGCCGATAAAATTTTTGAGAGTACCGATTTTTACAGTAAGGAAGATTAATGTCCGATTCAGATTTAAATACCATGACTGAAGAAAAGTTTAAGCAGCTTCAAAATCAATTTAAGGGAGATATTTTCAGGGATGAGTCTATGCGCATCTTATACGCTACTGATGCCTCCGCATACAGGGAGCTGCCGCTGGCTGTAGTTCGCCCCAAAGATGATGCCGACATTAAAACCATCATTAATTTTGCTAAACAGCATGGTACATCGCTCATTCCCCGAACAGCCGGAACTTCTCTCGCAGGACAGGTTGTTGGAAAAGGGATCGTGGTGGATGTATCTAAATATATGACCCAAATTATTGAATTGAATGAAGAAGAAAAATGGGTCAGGGTGCAGCCGGGTGTTGTTTTAGATGAATTGAATCAATTTCTGGCACCTAAAAATTTATTTTTTGGTCCTGAAACTTCTACTGCCAATAGATGCATGATCGGATGCATGGTTGGAAACAATGCCTGTGGTGCACATTCCCTCATTTATGGAAGCACCCGGGATCATACAATA
>PHDM01000098.1 GCA_002840985.1 Bacteroidetes bacterium HGW-Bacteroidetes-17 | reverse complement strand
CAGTAAAAAATTTGGAGAAGCCGTTTTAAAGCATTAGATGAAAACTCGGAATAGACATATCTTGCTAATATTGATTATTGTGTCATCTTTTCAGGTGATGGCGCAAATCTCACCGGGTAAATTAAGCAATGCCCATGCAAATTTGGAAGGGATCTCAAATTGTACCGAATGTCATGTTATAGGTGAAAAAGAGACAAGTTCTAAATGCCTCGAATGCCATAAAGAAATTAATAATTTACAGGCTCAAAACAAAGGATATCATTCTTCTGAAGAAGTAAGGGGCAAGAAATGTGCAACCTGTCATGGTGAGCATTATGGACGTGAATTTCAATTGGTTAAATTTGATCAAAAAGCGTTTGATCATTCACTTTCAGGTTATGATTTATTGGGGAAACATAAAAAACTGGAATGTGCTGAATGTCATAAAGAAGCATTCATCAAAGTAAAGGTATCGCAAAAGAAAGAAAATACTTTTCTCGGATTTGAAACAGCATGTTTATCATGTCACGAAGATTTCCATCAAAATACTTTGTCGTCAAATTGCACTTCTTGTCATAATCAGGAGGCATTCCGACCGGCAGTAAATTTCAATCATTCCAAAACCAAATACCCACTCGAAGGCAAACATGCAGTTGTTGATTGCGCTAAATGCCATAAGATTGAAATAAGAAATGCCAAAAATTTCCAGCAATTTGCCGGAGTTGAATATAAAAATTGTACCAGTTGCCATATAGATGTTCACGAGAACAGGTTTGGGAACGACTGTAGAAAATGCCATGACTTGCAATCATTCAAACAGGTTAAATCTTTAACTGCTTTTAATCATGAACAAACAAAATATCCACTAAGGGGTGCGCATCTAAAGGTTGATTGTAAGAAGTGCCACTTGAGTTCATATACAACACCAGTTAAATATGCCAAATGTATTGATTGTCATAAGGATTACCACGACGGTCAGTTTAAAAAGAAAGAAGCGATTCAGGATTGTTCGGATTGCCATACCAATTTGAAATTTACACCAACTACCTACACCCTCGAAAGGCACAATAAATCTCAGTTTGGGTTGGAGGGGGCTCATATGGCTGTACCATGTTTTGAGTGTCACAAGAAAAGTGAAAAATGGGATTTCCGAAAAATTGGAAAGCAATGTGTTGATTGCCATGAAAACATTCATAAAAACTATTTGGACCAAAAATATATTCCAAATTCCGATTGCAAAAGTTGTCATTCATCATCGAGCTGGAATGAAATTTCATTTGATCATCATAAAACCGATTTTGTTTTAAAAGGAAAACATGTGAATGTGGATTGCAGAGCATGTCATTTCAAATCGGTTGAAGGTATTGTTAAACAGCAATTTTCGTGGCCCACTGACGCCTGTACAAACTGTCATGATGATATTCATTATCATCAATTTGAAATCGAAGGTATTACATCCTGTATTCGATGCCACACCTCAGATGATTGGAAACCGACTCTATTTAACCATGATCAGGCACGATTTAAATTAGATGGGAAACATCGCGACTTAAATTGTATTCTCTGTCATAAAATAAATACAGAATCGAAGAATAATTTCCGCGTTTATAAATTTAAAGATATATCATGCGCAAGCTGTCACTAACACTAGGAATCATTGGCATTGTGCTTAACCTATTCGCACAATCACCTCATGGCGATAGTCTGAAGTTTGACTGTTCCGATTGCCATACAACCGGAAATTGGGAATTTGATGCGAACACATCGACCTTTAAGCATTCTGCTACCTCTTTCATTCTTGAGGGACAGCATCAATTTGTAGATTGCAGAAGTTGTCACGTAAGCATGATTTTTTCGGACGCCAAAACGAATTGTGTCGATTGCCATACTGATATGCATAATAACACATTAGGACTTGATTGTGCCAGATGCCATACTCCTAAAACTTGGATCATTGAAAATGTTACCGATCTTCATCAACAAAGTCGATTTCCATTAATAGGGGCACACCGAATTGCAAATTGCACGGATTGTCATTTATCTTCATCAAATCTTGATTTTAGTCCTATAGGTGTAGAGTGCGTTGATTGTCACCGACAAGACTACGATAAAACAACCAACCCAAACCATGCTCAGGCAAACATCTCGTTGAATTGTATCGAATGTCATAAAATTGATGCAATGGAGTGGGATGCTTCAGGTTTCAATCATGATTTTTTTCCACTTAACAAGGGTCATGCGGTAAGCGATTGCAAAACTTGTCATACCAGCGGGATTTTTGAAAGTATACCAAATGATTGTTATTCATGTCATCAAAGTGATTTTGAAGGAGCCTCAAATCCATCTCATAGTGTGTTGGGCTTCTCAACAATATGTAATGATTGCCATACCACTGACCCGGATTGGACTCCCGCTAAATTTGATGAACATGATGTTCAGTTTTTCCCAATATTTAGTGGGAATCATCGAGGAGAATGGAACAGTTGTACAGATTGCCATACGCAGAGTCAATATTCGACCTTTAGTTGTACTGACTGCCATGAACATAACCAATCGGATATGAATGAAGAACATCAGGGATTAAGTAATTATTCATATAATAGTTTGGCCTGTATGGCTTGTCATCCTAAAGGAAGTGCGGATGAAATATTTGATCATAATACCACCGCTTTTCCATTAAAAGGACAACATCAAACTACGAGTTGCATTGATTGTCACACGCAAGGATTTGCAAATATGTCATCTGAATGTCTTGACTGCCACACTGAAAATTATAATCAGGCTCAGGACCCCAGGCATATTGAGGCCGGAATATCGAAGGAGTGCAAAGAATGCCATGACGAAAATGCCTGGAAACCATCCAGTTTTAACCATACCGTAATTTCAAGTTTCGAATTATCAGAAGGTCATGCAGGCAGGCAATGTTCCGATTGTCACATCGGTACGACCACCGAGGCGGTAAATGATTGTTTTACATGTCATCAAACTAATTACAATGAAGCAAAAGAACATATCAGCCTTTCATTTTCGCACAATTGCCTGGATTGTCATAACACTTCAGATTGGACATTATTCACATTCGATCATAGTACCACGGCATTTGCACTTACCGGATCACATGTCTTGGTAAGTTGTGAAAGTTGCCATGCCGAAATATATGCAGGTACATTGGCATTATGTAATTCATGCCATCTCGATAATTATAATGCTGCAATCGATCCCAGTCATACCGGAGCAGGAATATCGACCAACTGCGAGGATTGTCACAATGCAATTGATTGGAAGCCATCCGTTTTTAATCATTTAACTACATCAGGCTTTGAATTAAGTGGAGGGCACGCCGGCAGGCAATGTTCGGATTGTCACATCGGAACCACAACTGAAGCTAATCCGGATTGTTATAGTTGCCATTCGGCAAATTATAATGCAGCACCTGACCATCTTGCATCTGCATTTCCACATGACTGTTTGCAATGTCATAATAATATAGATTGGAAAGATGCTACATTTGACCACAATACTACAAATTTCCCACTGACCGGATCTCATATTAGTGTTAATTGTAATGATTGCCACATCAATGGATACACTGGAACATCGGCTTTATGTGAATCCTGTCATACAGATAATTATACGCAAGCGAGCAATCCGAGCCATACCAATTTAGGAATCTCAAAAAATTGTGATGATTGCCATAATACAGTGATCTGGGTTCCGTCCACATTTAATCATTTGACTACATCAGGTTTTGAGTTAAGTGGAGGACATTCAGGACGACAATGCGCTGATTGTCACATTGGAAATACAACAGATGCCAATTCGGACTGTTATAGTTGCCATTCGGAAAATTATAATGCAGCTCCTGACCATCTTGCATCTTCATTCCCACATGATTGTATGCAATGTCATAATAATGTAGATTGGAAAGATGCCAATTTTGACCACAATACTACAAATTTCCCACTTTCGGGATCTCATATCGGAGTTAACTGTATTGATTGTCACAGCAATGGATATACAGGGACATCATCATTGTGCCAATCGTGCCATATTGAGAATTATAATCTTGCCAATAATCCAAGTCATATCAGTGCAGGAATTTCAAAGGACTGTGATGCTTGCCATGAAACGCTGAATTGGGTTCCTTCGACCTTTAATCATACTATTACAACCGGTTTTGAATTATCCGGAGGGCATTCGGGACGGCAATGCGCTGATTGTCATATTGGAACCACAAGTGGTGCCAGTCAGGATTGTTTTAGCTGCCATTCTGCAAATTATGATGCAGCACCAAACCATCTTGCATCCGCATTTCCACACGATTGTTTAATATGCCACAATAATGTGGATTGGAAAGATGCAACATTTGATCACAATACAACCAATTTTCCATTGACAGGAGCTCATATACCGGTTGATTGCAGTAATTGTCATACAAATGGTTATACAGGAACTTCGTCGGAATGTTCAAGCTGTCATCAATCCAATTACGATCAAACATCAAATCCAAATCATTCGGCTATCGGAATATCAACCAATTGTGATGATTGTCATACCACCTCTCCTGGATGGATCCCGGCTTCTTTCCAGATACATGATAGCTATTATGCCTTGAATGGTGCACATGCAGCAGTTGCAAGTAATTGTTATTTATGTCATGCGGGAAACTATAATATAACGCCAAATAATTGCTATGCATGCCATACAAGCGATTATAATGGTACAACTGATCCTTCACACCTGGCAGCTCATTTCCCCACAGATTGTGCGTCTTGTCATTCAGAAAATGCATGGAAGCCTGCAACTTTTGATCATGATGGTCAGTATTTCCCAATTTATAGTGGAGAACATCGAGGGGAATGGAGCAGTTGTTCGGATTGCCATACACAAGCAAGCAATTATGCTTTTTTCTCATGTACGGATTGTCATGAGCACAACAAGACGGATATGGATGATGAACACAATGGCGTAAGCGGATACGTATATAATAGTACAAATTGTTTGGCATGTCATCCAACAGGGAAGGCAGATTAGTTTTATTATGAAGAAAAATCTAATTGATATCATCACTGTGTTTGTTTTACTTTTGGGTTCATTCATTGCCAATGAAGCAATTGGCCAAGTTAATGTATCATTTAAAGAAGGAAAAGTTTCATATATTTCAGGCGAAAGTATTTATATCAAATTCGAAAGCACTGAAGGTATTGAAAATGGAGACACGCTTTATTTGAAGATGGATGAAGTCCTAATTCCTGTGCTTATTATTATTCATCATTCCTCTATTTCATGTTTGGGAAATTATATTAGCGACCATAAGCTGAACTTATCCGACACAGTTTACGCAAAAATTGCATCTGTAAATGTTTTAGGAGAGACAAAGCTTGAAATATTTGAACAAGGAGAAAAGGATATGAGCGAACAAGTGATTACGAATTCACTACTTAAAAAGGAAACACCATCTTTTAAACAGCAAATAAATGGACGCATTTCTGCATCAAGTTACTCTAATTTTGCGGGATCATCAGGTGGCTCTAACTCGACCCGAATGAGGTACACCATGTCATTGGATGCCTCAAATATTTCAAATTCCAGAATATCGGTCCAAACTTATATCTCGTTTGCCCATCAGCTTAAAGAGTGGGATGTTGTTAAAGAAAATATTTTTAATGCTTTAAAAATCTATAGCTTAGCCGTTAAATATGATATTAATAAGAATTCAAGTATTTGGCTCGGACGTAAGATAAACCCCAGAATTGCCAATGTGGGGGCCATTGATGGACTGCAATTTCAAACAGCTGTTAATGATGTTTATTTTGGTGTGGTAGTCGGATCAAGACCGGACTATCAGGATTATAGTTTTAATTCAAAGCTGTTTGAGTACGGAGCATATATCGGGCATGAGTCAAAGTTGAAGAATGGATTTGCTCAGTCATCCATCGCTTTTTTTGAGCAACGTAATCAGTCAAAAATTGATCGCAGGTTTGTTTACTTGCAGCATAGCAATAGGTTGACTAATAATTTAAATTTCTTTTCTTCTTCAGAAATAGATTTATATAGCATGGTTAATGGAGTTCCAACAAACAATGCCAGCCTCACCAGTATATATCTTTCTCTGGGCTACCGGATTTCGGAAGGTGTTTCAGTTTTTGGATCCTATGATGCACGGAAAAATGTTATTTACTATGAGACTTTTAAAAATTATGCAGATGAAATATTTCAACAGGCTACCCGTCAGGGGCTTCGATTTAGGTTAAACCTGCGTCCATTTAAATATTTTAATTTTTCAATGAATGCCGGAACCCGATTTAGTGAGGCAGATGCAAGGAAGACAAAAACACTAAATATTTCAGCTACCTATACACAAGTTCCCATCATTAATGCATCAGTAAGTTTAAATGCTAATTTGATGCAAACGAATTATTTAGATGGTACCATAGCCGGTATCCGTTTGTCAAAAGATTTTGTTAAAGGAAAAATCAATACAATGCTTCAATACAGATATGTGAAGTTTGATTATGTAAATACGGTTACTACCTTAAATGAACATATTGCGGAAATAGATTTTTCTTATCAAATGAGTAAAAAGGTATTCCTGTCTGTAAACTTTGAAAGTACATTCCAGAAACCGAACAATACAAACAGGATCTATTTGAATATCAGAAGAAAATTTTAATCTTAAAATTGAACGAAAAATAAATTTATGAGAGCAATATACAATCAACAATTATTAATGAAACCAATTATTTTCTTGCTTCTGATAAGCCTGACGTCCTGCTTCAGGAGTAGAGATGCACAGATGAAACTGGTTGAAGGATCTGCGAGTCAGCATAAAGTAGAGGTTAACGAAGTTATCCAAAGTACAAAGTATACCTATTTAAAAGTTTCAGAAGATCAAATTCAAAAATGGCTGGCAGTTGCAAAGCAAGAAGTGAAAGTTGGGGAGACTTACTATTTTGATAAAGCGCTGCAAATGAATAATTTTTACAGCAAGGAATTGGATAAAACATTCGATGTAATTTATTTTATAAATGAAATAAATTCGAAAATTGAACCCGGAACCATCATTGCACGACCCGAAGCCCACAGCGGGAAAATTCAATCGAGTCAAAAAGAAATTAAGATTGTCAAAACTGAGGGTGAACTGACGATTGCCGATCTGTTTAAAAATCGTTTAAAATACGCCGGAACGAAGGTGAGAATAAAGGGCTTAGTGGGAAAGGTCAATAAAGCTGTAATGGGGAAAAACTGGATTCATCTTCAGGATGGTACAAATTTTTCCGGAAATTTCGATTTAACCATCACGAGTCAGGATATGGCAAATACGGATGAGATTGCCACATTTGAAGGTTTAATTTCTTTAAATAAGAATTTTGGTTCGGGATATTTTTATGAGTTAATCATGGAGGATGCCATAAAAATTGATACAAAATAAGTGAAGAAATATTCAAATTGATATCAATTTGCAGACTTAACTTCGCTATTTTAAAAAAAAGATCTTCTATTAAAAATCTAATTGAAATATAATTACATTTGCAGTAATGCAACTACTAAGTAACATATATCAATGGTCCTCGTTCCTTTCCAAAAGAAATGATTTGGTATGCTTACTTTCTTCATTAAACCTGGTTAGTACAACCACAACTACCACAACAACCACAACCACCCCGTAAGGGGTAATCATTGTCATATCAGCACCATTGGTGCATTCCGCCTTTTAATCATTTTTTGATTCAATCATCAATTTTATTTATTTTAAATTATTAAACAATGGAACGAATAGTACGTGCTTTTGCACCTGCAAGTATCGCCAATGTAAGTTGTGGGTTCGATGTTTTAGGAATGGCAATTTGCGATCTGGGTGATATCGTAGAAGTTTCTTCAACTTATAAAAACAGCATTGAAATTATCGAAATAGTTCATGGAATAGAACTTTCGTACGATGTTGAAAAAAATAGTTGCGGGGTTGTGGCCCGTAAAATGCTGGATGAATCCGGGCAAAACAGGGGAGTAAATATCCGGATAATTAAAGGATATACCAGCGGAAGCGGACTGGGATCCAGTGCTGCAAGTTCGGTGGCGACAGCCCTTGCAATGAATAAATTTTTAAATGCCAGTTATTCGGATACAAAATTGGTAGAATTTGCCATGGAAGGCGAGTTTATTGCCTGTGGAACAAGGCATGCCGATAATGTGGCAGCATCCATGTTTGGAGGAATAAGTCTGGTTAAAGAATTGCGTCCACTCGAAATTGTTCAGTTACCGGTTCCCGAAAATCTTTTTGTAAGCGTTTTATTTCCGCAGTTCCGGCTTGAGACTTCTACTTCACGGAATATAATCAGTGAAGACATAAAACTAAAACTGGCTTCCCAGCAATGGGGAAATCTGGCATCTTTTGTCTCGGGTCTCTACCAAAATGACTATGAACTTATTGGAAGGTCGATGAAGGATGTGGTTGCAGAAAAATTTCGGTCAATCTTAATTCCATCATACAATGAAATGAAAAGTGAAGCAATGCATTGTGGGGCTTTGGGTTTTGGAATATCAGGTTCGGGCCCGGCAGTGTTTGCCTTGTCGCACGGGAGGCAAATAGCTGATCAGGTAAAACAAGCAATGGAAATAGCCTTTCAATCAAGTGGAATTGAATATCGAACTTTCGTTAGTGAAATCAGAGTGAAGAAAGCAGAAATTATTAAATCTGGTAGCAAATATTACAATGAACTATATAAATATCAGCAACAAGTCGCGCATTTTTAAATTTGAAGATGCGGTTATTTGTAATAACCATGACAGTGGGTTAATCATGCCACAGTATATTCCTGAATTTGGGAATCTTTTTCTTAAAAAGCTGAATAGGAAAACAAACCTCGAAATCGCGACCGATTTAATGTATCCTTATTTGAACGATATTTTTGATTGGCCATCTTTAGAAAAACTGGTCAGTAAATCGATAAATTTTAAAATTCCATTGGTTCAAATCGAAGAAAATATTTTCGCTTTGGAGTTATTTCATGGTCCAACGATGGCATTTAAGGATGTGGGTGCACGATTTCTTTCAATGCTTCTGCAACATTTAAACAGAGGTAAGGATAAAACAAGGATTATCGTTGCTACTTCAGGTGACACAGGAAGTGCAGTAGCAAATGCATTTGCAAATATTGAAGGGTTTGAAGTGTTTATTTTATATCCACAAAATGGGGTTAGTAAATATCAGGAGCAACAAATAACAAATTCTGCATCAAATATTTGGGCCATTGAAGTGGAAGGTAGTTTTGATGATTGTCAAAGGATGCTGAAGTCGGTTTTGCAAAACCGTTTACTTTGTAAGGAATTAAATATTACTACCGCTAATTCTATAAATATTGGCAGGCTTTTACCTCAAATTGTTTATTATTTTTTAGCTTATAAACAGTTAGGCAATAATAAAAAGGATCTTGTATTTTCTGTTCCTTCCGGAAATCTGGGCAATTTAACTGCCGGAATCATGGCAATGAAAATGGGATTGCCTGTGACTAAATTTATTGCAGCAGTCAATCAAAACAGAACCTTTTATAAATTATTGAAGTACGGAATTTACAAACCCAACAAATCGGTTAAAACTTATTCAAATGCGATGGATGTTGGTAATCCGAGTAATATTGATCGTTTGCTATATTTATATCAGAATGATGTTTTAAAAATGACCGATGATATCCAATGCAGGACGGTGAATGATGAACAGACCATCAATTCCATGCAAATAGTTTATGATAAGCATAATTATTTGATGGATCCACACTCAGCGGTGGCTTACCATGCCTTAAAATCAAGCTTGAAACCTCACCAAAATGGGATATTTCTGTCAACGGCCAGTCCGGTAAAATTTGAGGATGTTGTTATAAAAGCGATCCCACAGATGACAAGGAATTATTTATCGGGTCCTATCGGAAAAAAGATAAGTACGAAAAAAGATTACCAATATCTTGAGAAAATTTTATATGAAATGGTATAGTTATTCTTCTTTCGATTTCTTTTAATAATCCTCAATTATATAAAAAATAAATTATACAAAATGGGTTTGTACCTGCTAATTATTTATGAAGGTTCAAGTACCTTTTTTTTCTAACAATCTTCGTAATGAAATTTTATTTAATATTTTTTAGGAGTAATTACGAGCCGGTTGTGTAAAGTGTCAGATTATCAGTATTATATGCGGTAATTAATTGTTCATATTTTATTTTTTTTAAAAAATAATTTGCTTCTAATTTGAATAATTTTGAGATGCGAATATTTATGTTTTTAATGCATAAAAAATGTAATTTCGTATTGGTTAAATTATAAGTATACAAGATTTAATAAAGCAGAAAGTTTATCATAGAAATAACTATTTAAAGATATAATATTATGAATGAAATCTCGCAGATAGATTATGAACCTCCCCTTGTGGAGGATTTATCTTCAATTGAAGTAATCCTTGAAACTACAACCTCAGAAGATTTATTATTCGGTAAAACCGAAATTTCTCCTTCCGATTTCAAAGTTACCAGCCCCGAAGCAGTAAAATTTCGTGAAACATTCTTCCCTCAGACAACCGAAAAACAATGGAGCAGCTGGAGATGGCAAGTCCAAAACAGCTATACAAATTTCAAAAAGCTATCTGAATTGTTTGATGTAAGCAATATTGACGATTTCGATTTTTTATCGAAATCAAGAAAATTGCCACTAAGGATAACACCTTATTATGCCAGCCTTTTATATGGTAAACCAAAGGGTTATGCTTTAAACAGGGCTGTTGTTCCCAATAAGCTCGAACTTATTACTTCACCCGGTGAAGAGAGTGATCCCCTGCATGAGGACTCAATGTGTCCGGTTGAAAACCTGATTCATCGTTATCCTGATAGGGTTTTAATGCTATCTACAGGCTTTTGTTCCGTTTATTGCCGATATTGTACACGTTCACATATGGTATCGAAAGAAAAGAAACATTTTGGAATTAAGGCTTGGGAAACATCAATTGAATATATCCGCAACAATCCTAATGTTCGTGACGTTATTCTTTCGGGTGGTGATCCATTAACCTTGCCAGATCGGCATCTTGAGTTTCTGTTATCATCATTACGGGCAATACCACATCTCGATATTATTCGTATTGGCACAAAAGTACCGGTTGTGATGCCACAAAGGATTACTACCAAGCTTGTGAAAATGTTGAAGAAATTTCACCCGCTTTACATGAGTATCCACTTTACCCATCCTGATGAAATTACCCCTGAAGTTACAGAGGCTTGTAATCGTATTGCTGATGCAGGAATCGTGATGGGAAGCCAAACAGTTCTTCTTAAAGATGTGAACGATAATGTTGACACCATGAAGGAATTGATGCATAAGCTCTTAAAAGTCAGGGTGAGACCTTATTATATATATCAATGCGATCCGATTCCCGGATCATCACACTTTAGGACCCCCGTATCCAAAGGACTTGAAATCATTAAGGGTTTGCGAGGATTTACAAGTGGTTATGCCATTCCACATTATGTCATCGATGCCCCCGGTGGAGGTGGCAAAATACCTATCCTTCCTGAATATTATCAAGGTAGGGAAGGAGATAATGTCATCTTGAAAAATTTTGAAGGAAAAACCTTTAAATACTACGATCCCATAAAATAATGGCCATGTTTAAAATCAGGAAGATTACAGACGCTTATCTTCCATCAAATGCTGCTTCAATAGAACAGGTATTCAGCATCTTGAGAATGCATTTCCCTTCCGTAAAGGAAGGAAAAGTAAATGAAATTCTCGAACAGATGAAAGATCCCTTAAAATTTAAGTTTGCATCTATTTTATTCGTTGCCGAAGATGGTAGGTCAAATGTTAAAGGATTTGCCATCATGTTTTTTATGCCCGATAAAAACTTTTGCTTTCTTGACTACATTGCGGTTAAACCAAGTAAGACTTCTTCGGGGGTTGGCGGTGCAATTTATGAAAGGTTAAGGGAAGAGGCACAAATGCTGAAATCTATCGGGATCTTTATGGAATGTTTACCGGATGATGAAAAACTTTGTAAGGATATGAGTTTCATAAAACAAAATAAAGGTAGGCTGGCATTCTATGAAAGATATGGAGCACGACCGATTGTGGGTACAAAATATGAAACTTTAGTCGATACAGAAACTGACGATTGCCCACCATATCTGGTTTATGATGATTTGGGTAATGATATCCGGATATCATCTGTCCAAATGAAAAAAATAATCCGGGCCATATTAGAGCGGAAATATCCTGATTATTGCCCCGAAGATTATATTAAAATGGTATTGTCTTCAGTAAAGGATGATCCCGTAAAACTCAGGGATTTTAAATATATCATTAAGGAACGTCCTTATGAAAAAAAACACGCCGTAAAAGATGAGATTGCACTGATCATCAACGACAAACATGATATTCATCATATTAGAGAGGTGGGCTATATCGAATCACCCATCCGGATAAGAAGTATTTTAAAGGAAATCGAAAAATTAAATGCATTTAAAACAAAACCAACAAGGGGATTTCCTGATAAACATATTACGGATGTGCACGACACCAAATATTTTAACTACATAAAAACCGTTTGCGACAAATTACCTGAAGGGAAATCGATTTATCCTTATGTTTTCCCGGTTCGTAATGCAACACGGCCACCACATGATTATTCGGTACTTGCCGGTTATTATTGTATGGATACTTTTACTCCAATTAATAAAAATGCATATTTAGCAGCCCGTTCAGGAGTGAACTGTGCTTTAACCGGAGCTGAATTATTGTTGGAAGGATATCATACGGTGTATGCTTTGATCAGGCCACCCGGTCATCATGCTGAAAGAAGTGTTTTTGGAGGGTTTTGCTATTTTAACAATGCTTCAATCGCTGCTAATTTCCTGTCAAAATATGGAAAAGTGGCAATTTTAGACATTGATTATCATCATGGCAACGGACACCAACAAATTTTTTATGACCGTAAAGATGTATTGACCGTCTCAATACATGGAAACCCTTCCTTCGCATATCCTTATTTTACGGGGTTTGCTGATGAAAAAGGAGAAGGGATTGGCGAAGGATTTAATATAAATCATCCGTTGAAAGAACTATTGTCAGGCGAGGAATACTTACATCATTTGAAAAAAGCGATCAAAGAAATCATTTCATTCAAACCTGCATATTTAATTGTCAGTCTTGGTTTTGACCCGGCAAAAGGTGATCCGACCGGCACCTGGTCGCTTACAGCCACCGACTTTAAAAATAATGGAATCGAATTGGGTAAATTACCATTTCCGATGTTGTTCGCTCAGGAAGGCGGGTATAAAAACCGTTCCCTCGGAATCAATGTGCGCAATTTTTTTGAAGGATATTTGTCAACAAGAATTAATAATGGAAAATGATAATAGGACTTACTTACGACCTTAGATCTGATTATTTAAAACAAGGATATACCTTGGAAGAAACTGCCGAATTCGATAAGGAAAGCACCATTGAAGGAATTGAGCAGGCGATTCAAAATGCCGGCCACCAAACTGAGCGAATCGGTCAT
>PHDM01000097.1 GCA_002840985.1 Bacteroidetes bacterium HGW-Bacteroidetes-17 | reverse complement strand
TAAAGCCTCAGTACCGCCAAAGTTGGATAATGTAAAGATGGCAAACCCAAAAAACAGAACTACCGACGAGTAAATCATACTATAACCTGTTTCGCGAAGTGCCGCAATTACCGATTCTTTGATATCCCAGTTATTAATCTTTAATTGTAAGCGATACCTTGATAAAAAGTGAATGGCATTATCAACTGATATTCCAAGAGCAATACTAAAAATTAGTATGGTCGATGGTTTAATTGAAATGGCGAAAACCCCCATCATTCCCGCGGTCATTAATTGGGGAATTAAATTCGGGATTAATGAAATCCCAATCATTCGGGCTGAAGTAAACAATAAAGCCATGAGGGCTGAAATAATCACAAGTGCCAATAATAAGCTTGTCATTAAGTTTTTCACCATGTAGTTGGTTCCTTTCAAAAAAACCACACTTGTTCCTGTGACCTTCACATCATATTTGTCGGGAGGAAAAATCCTGTCAATCTCCGGAAGCAACTTATCCATGATGATCTTGATTTCTTTTGTTCCAATATTTGCCATCTGCACACTTACTCTCGTTGTCTGTAAATCTGGGTCTACGAATGAATTAAGAATGGTCTTTTTGTCGCTTTCAACATCAGGAACATAGGAAAGGATAAAGTTTTTTTCCTGACTGTTGGGCAATGTATACATTTTGTCATTGCCTTTATAAAATGCTTGTTTTGCAAATTTCACGACCTCCGCGATCGACAAAGGTTTTGATAATTCAGGGTATTTGGCCAGCACTTGTTGAAGTTCATCAATTTTTTCAATATTTGATAAACGCATAACCCCCTTTTTTGTACGTGTATCAATGGTGATTTCAAGTGGCATTACACCCTTAAAATGTTTTTCAAAAAATATAAGGTCTTTATAAAGTTGATCTTTTTTTGAAATGTCATCCACAATATTACCCGTCGTTTTTAACATTGTAATTCCGATAATTCCAAATACCAAAACCACAACGGTTATAAAGTATATAACCAAACGTCGATGTAATACAATATTTACCACCCATTCTATTATTCTGCCAACATTACTTTTATCCAAATGCTTGGTATGACGTTTTGAAGGTGGAGGTAAATAACTGAAGAATATCGGAATTAAGAATAAGGTAAGGACGAATGCAAAAAGAATATTTATTGATGCTACAATCCCAAATTCAACTAATATTTTGTTCCCTGTAACGATGAATGCCGCGAAACCGGCTGCAGTTGTAGCATTGGTAAGCATATTTGCATTTCCGATGCGCTGAACAACCCTTGATAATGCTTTAACTTTATTGCCATGATTAAGATACTCATTGTGGTATTTGTTGAGCAGAAAGATGCAATTCTCAACTACGATTACAATTAGAAGCGGAGGCAATATGCCGGTAAGAATTGTGATTTTATATCCCAGCAAGGAAATGCTCCCCATTACCCAAACCACATTGATAACCACAATTAGAATGGTAAAAAAAACGACTTTGATCGATCGGAAAAAAATTAATAATAGGATAGAAGCAATAATAAGTGCGCCATAAATGAAAAATCTTAATTCGTCTTCTACCATTTTTGAAGTGACGGTACGAATATATGGAAGACCTGAATACCGGATTGGGATATGATGCTTTGAACTAAAAATTTCAACTGTTTCTTTTATGTCATAAATGAGTCCGACCCTGCTTTTAGTATTTAATTTTTCTTTGTCGAGTGTGATCATCATCATCGTCACATTGCTTTCTTTATTGTAAAGAAGGCCATCATAAAATGGAAGGGAATAAATCACTTCTCTTAAGCTATCCAGTTCTGATTGCGTTTTAGGTTTGGAGCTAAAAACAGGAGTGAAATCAAATTTCTTTAATTCATCATTTCTTTTCAATTGATAGAGTTTAGCCAAGGAAACGACTTCTTCAACGCCATCTATTTCTTTTAATTTATGAGTTAAATCATACCAATCGTTGAACTCATCCAGTTGAAACAGTTTTTCATCCTGAACACCCACGAAAAAAACACTTCCGTCTTCTCCAAATTTTGCCCTGAAATTCTCATAATCAACACTTGCCGAATCTGAGGCAGGAAGCATTTTTGACATCTCATAGGATAGTTGAACTTTGGTGGCCTGGTAACCCATAAAGATGGTGATCAACCCAATAATGATCAGATTTGCCAATCGATTTCGAAGAATAATCCTGACTAAAAACTTCCACATGTTTTTAAATTCTCAAATAATTGATTTAATCCGTTGACCCTTATTTGCTTGCTGTTTTTCAAATCTGATTTTCAGGGACGCCGAAATTAGCAAAATTATCTGGAATAGAAAAATTAAAGGGAATTGATCTTTGTATGGAGCTTGATTTTGAATCAAATTACTTTTAATAAGGTAGAAATATAGAAGTCATTGATTTTATATCTTTGCATTCATAAAGAATGACTAATGAAAAAAATTCTGTTTGTTGATGAAACCCATCCAGTGCTGATCGAAAGTTTTGAAAAACTGGGTTATCAGTGCGATTTTTTGCCGTCGATTTTAAAAAGCGAGGATGATTTAACCATGTATGAAGGAATCGTTGTCAGAAGTAAGAAAATTAACAAACAGGTTATTAGCCGAGCCACTAATTTAAAGTTTATTGGCAGGGTTGGTGCAGGTATGGAAAACATTGATGTCTATTTTGCCGAACAAAAAGGGATAAAATGTTTGAATGCTCCCGAAGGCAGCCGTGATGCTGTTGGTGAGCATACAGTGGCTTTGTTATTGGCTGCACTGAATAAAATTGTTTCGTCCGATGCCGAGGTAAAAAAGGGCATTTGGAACCGAAATGGAAATTGGGGTACAGAAATCAAGGGTAAAACAATCGGCATTATTGGTTATGGAAATATGGGAAGCAGTTTTGCTCAAAAAATCAGTGGATTTGGGGCTGAAGTGATTGCTTATGATAAATATAAATTTAATTATACTGACCAGTTTGTTACCGAAACGGATTTACAAACAGTTTTTGATAAAGCTGATATTTTAAGCCTGCATGTCCCAATTACAGAAGAAACTCATTTTATGGTGAATGATGCTTTTTTACAAAATTTTAAAAAGAATATTTTTTTATTGAATACCTCCCGTGGCGAAGTAGTAAAAACGGCTGATCTGGTAAAACATTTAAAAACAGGAAAAGTGCTGGCTGCAGGATTGGATGTGTTGGAATATGAAAAACATGCTTTCGAAAAATTGGAAGATCTGCCCGAAGATTTTCAATATCTGAGCCAAGCCAAAAATGTTGTTTTTACTCCCCATGTAGCCGGCTGGACCGATGAATCCTATTATAAACTGGCGAGGGTTTTGTTTGAGAAAATCAAAGAAGTTTTAAATTAATATTTCGCAGATTTTCCGTTCGGCAAACTGTTCAAAATAAAATTCCTCAAATCATCATTTGCAGTTTTTAGATCTTCTTTTCTCAGGTACATCATGTGCCCACTGCGGTAACCTTTGAAGCTCATACGGTCTTTCAGTTTTCCGCTGGGATCAATTTGCCACATCGTATATTTTGAGTTAAAATAAGTGCATGCACCGTCGTAGTAACCGGTTTGAAACATGATGTTAAGGTAAGGGTTTTCGGCCATGGCTTGTCGCAGGTTGTCACGGGTATCATTATTTTCATTATTCCAGGGTCGGACAGGCCCAAACATGTTGTACTTAATGTCGGTTTTGAAATTTAAATGTTCACGCAAGTAATAATTGATGGCCGGAGTGAAGGTATGCAACCATGACTGTATTTCTGCATTATAATCAGAACTGGTACCTGCTTCAGTTTTATCGATTCCCAGATAACGTGAATCTAATCGGCCGATCGTATTTCCTGTTTCGTCTCTTAACAATTCTTTCCAGAAAAAAGATGTCGGAACATCTAAGTTGTGTTGTAATATTGATTTTTTAGAGAGCCCTGAATAATAGGACATTTTTTCGGCTACCGCTTGTTTTTCTTCCTCTCCGATAAACCCACCCTTTGCAATTGCAGGCATCAATTTGTTAATCGCATAATCTTCAACTTCTGGTAATACTTCTAACAAGTCTTTTTGTTGAAGTTCAGCCGGAAGTGCTTTGTGATACCATGCTGCTGCTGCAAAATAAGGTAGATCAAGTGCTGAAGAAATAGCAGGATCAGAATTAAAAGCTCTATAATCTGCAGGCGAAACCAATATAACCCCGTTCAGATACATCCACTGTTGATCCTGTAATTCGAGCGCCAAACCTGAAACACGGGTGCCTCCATAACTTTCTCCAATGATGAATTTTGGAGAGAGCCAACGATCATGACGGGTAATAAAAGTATTGAGCCATTCAGCCAGATATTTAATATCTGCATTGATGCCAAAAAACTTTGTGCGATCAAGACCCTCACCATCAGCGGGAATCATTCTGGAATAGCCTGTATTCACAGGATTTATATAAACTATATCAGCCACATCAAAAACAGAATGGGGGTTTTCATGCACACCATAAGGTTGCATGGGATATCCTTCCGGATCAATATTTAAAACCATGGGACCGGTATAAGCGATATGCATCCAAACCGAAGCAGAACCAGGTCCTCCATTATATGATATGAGCAGTGGGCGTTTTGCTAAATCGTTTTCCCCTGACTTTTTATAATAGGTGAATTGTAAAGTTGCGACGGGTTTCCCGTTCTCGTCCCAAACAGGTTGCATCCCGATCGTTACGGTATAGGATATTTTTATATTGTTAATAGTGGTTGTATGAGTGGTTACAACGGTAGTATCAATTGGGATTATTCTTTCCTGTGAGTAAAGATAATTGATGCAAAACAATACGCACACAAGAACAAGAAATCTAGTTTTCATGAGTTTTTAAATTAAATTCTTAAGTAATAATTTCATTGATTAATTTTCAAGGACTAAAACAAATATAACAAAAAAGCCCATGATTAACTCATGAGCTTCCGTATTATCTAAAATGGTTAATTACCATTCCAAAATCTTCCTGAAATCATATTCTTCGGGATTGATTAAATAGGTTTTTGCTGCATCATAATCGGCTTCTTCCAAATACTGCAAACTATGATTGAAAACTAATTTTGCTTTCTGGGAGTTCATATTCACCATACGGGGTTTTATTTTGCCATTTTGATCTTCAACATCTTTCAGATAAAGTGGTGCAATATCGCCTTTGGGATCGGATGTTACCATACATCCGGTTATGCCCTGATCAAACAAATATTTAACGCCCATCCCTAGTAAGTTGCAATACATCAAATCGAAAGCGGTAGGTTTTACACAGCGAATTTCGTAACCAAGTTCAACCGGCCTGCTTTTTACTTTAATGTTTAATTCTTTAAGTTTTCGAGCTAAAAGCATGTTGAAAATATGAGCTTTGCTCACATTGCCCAGTTCAGGATGTCCATGATCATCATAGGTAAAATTGATTTCGGTAGATTTGATTTCTTCATCGATCATGAAATGAAAAACGCCTTCACTGATTATCGCAACACCATAATCGACACCTAAAATTTTGCGCTTAACAATGGATGAAACTACGAGTTTGATAATTTTCTCAAAAGTTACCTTTGTTTTATTGAACATTTCTGGGATCACAATCATAGGATAATGGCAGGCCCCGCCAATTCCAAAAGCCAAATGTCCGGCTTCGCGGCCCATGGCCGAAACCAAAAACCAATTGCCACTGGTTCGTGCATCTTCATAAACAGTAGATGCAATCCTTACTCCTTCTTCTTTGGCCGATTGGTAACCAAAAGTCGGGCTTCCTTCAGGTAAAGGAAGGTCATTATCAATTGTTTTGGGAACATGAATGTTTTGAATGCTGACTCCATGCTCAGCCATATATTTTGAGATCCGGTTGGCAGTCGATGCAGTGTCATCGCCACCAATGGTAACCAAAAGCTTCACATTGTTTTTTGTAAAAAAATCGGTCGTAAATTCTTCATCCTTTGGCTTGTGCCTGCTCATTTGTAAGGCCGATCCACCGCTCTTTAAAATGTCATCGGCGAATTTAAAACCAATCTCAACCATCAACGGATTTTCTGTGAACAAACTTTGATAGCCTTTATTAAGTCCGATTACCCGGTATCCATCTTTTAAAAAGACTTTTGAAACAGAACTGATTACCGAATTTATCCCCGGTGCCGGGCCTCCTCCACATAAAATTGCAATGGCTTTTTTCATTGTTTGAAATTAGATTTAAGATTCATGTATCAAGACTCAAGAATAAAGTAGCAAGATTCAAGACACAAGATTAATTTTGATTGCCATAGACAGCGATTACTAACTACTGTCTACTAACTACTGTCTACTAACTACTAACTACTGACTACTGTCTTCTGACTACTGTCTCAGGCAGGGTATCAAGACTCAAGATTCAAGACTCAATATTAATTTTTTAACCATAAACAGCGCTACTAACTACTATCTGCTATCTACCAACTACTGTCCACTGTCTCCTGTCTTCTGTCTTCTGTCTACTGTCTTCAGTCTCCTGTCTCCTGTCAATAATCTTGAAGCAAATATAAACAAAATGGTGTAACATTCAATTTAAAGCCGAGGCAGTTTTCAGGCATTTATTTTTGTAGTTTTGCATCTGATTCAATTATTTTATATATCATTTTGAATTTTAAAAACCTATTAGAAACTTATAAGGAGAGTCCCCATTTTCAGCAGTTCAAGGATCATTTAAAGACTGAAAATTGCAAAATCAATTTGAAAGGATTGGTAGGGTCGTCTTTGCCATTATTTGCTGCAAATAGTATTTCTGAGCTTGCATATGTTCATGTTTTTGTATTGCCGGATAAGGAATCGGCTGCCTATTTTGCAAACGACCTGGAAGGTATTTTTGAAGAAAAATTCTCCACTTTTACCAAAAAGAAAATTTTATTTTTCCCGACTTCCTACAAGCATCCTTATGAGATCGAAGCTACGGATAATGTCAATTTGCAGTTAAGAACAGAAGTGCTTGAACGACTAAGTACTTCTACCCGGAAATCGGCCATTGTAACTTATCCTGAAGCACTTGCCGAAAAAGTAGTAAGTAAAAAATATTTGGCGAAAAATACCCTGAAATTAAAAATTGATGAACAGGTATCAATTGATTTTATGATTGATATCCTAATGGAATATGGATTTGAACGATCAGATTTTGTGGTTGAACCCGGCCAGTTTTCAGTACGTGGAGGGATCATCGACGTGTTCTCTTTTGCTGATGATTTCCCTTATCGCATCGAATTTTCAGGTGAAGAAATTGAATCGATCAGAACTTTTGATCCCATCGACCAGCTTTCAAAAGATAAGTTGAGTAGAATTACCATTGTTCCTAATGTACAGGATCGAATGATTAACGAATCACGTGAGTCATTTCTTGATTATTTGCATAAAAATTCAATCCTCTGGATTGAAAACATCGAGTTTACTGCCGATAAAATCGAGCAGGAATACAAAAAAGCCAATGAGAGTTTTGATAAGTTGGAAAGCTTGATTAAGCGTTTAAAGCCCGAAGAACTCTTCACCAAAAAATTTGATTTTAATCAGTCTTTAAATCAATTCACGGTTATTGAATTTAATGGTAATGCAAAACACGCCGATTTTTCGTTGAAGTTCAATACCCGACCCCAACCATCCTTCAATAAAAAATTTGATTTACTCATCTCTGATCTAAAAGAAAATAGTCGTAAGGGTTTCGAAAATATCATTTTATCGGATAATCCAAAGCAAATCGACCGACTGTATTCCATTTTTGAGGACATGCAGTTTAACTTAGAGGATGAGGGTAAGGTCAAGATTGACACCATCGTCCTTGCTCTTCATGAAGGCTTTATTGATGATGATTTAAAAATTGCCTGTTATACCGACCATCAGCTTTTTGACCGTTATCATCGGTTTCATTTAAAAAGCGGGTACAAGAGCAAGGAAGCCATCACTCTTAAAGAGCTTTATGATTTAACCCCGGGCGATTTCGTGACCCACGTTGACCATGGAATCGGGCGATTTGAAGGGCTCGAAAAAATTGAAAACAATGGCATTGAGCAAGAAGCCATCCGTATCAGTTATAAGAACAACGATTTGCTTTATATCAGCATCCATTCCCTCCACCGCATTTCTAAATTTGTTGGTAAGGATGGAAGTCAGCCGGTATTGAATAAACTAGGCACGAATGCCTGGAATACGCTTAAAAACCGCACAAAGCAAAGGGTAAAAGACATTGCAAAGGATTTGATTAAATTGTATGCCGAACGTAAATCGGCTGAAGGTTTCCAATTTATGCCCGATACTTATTTGCAACATGAGCTGGAAGCCTCTTTTATTTATGAAGATACGCCCGATCAGCTAAAAGCTACGATTGATGTAAAAAGAGATTTGGAACAACCTCACCCGATGGATCGCCTTGTTTGTGGTGATGTTGGATTCGGTAAAACAGAAATTGCCATTCGTGCAGCATTCAAAGTCGTGACAGATAGTAAACAGGTAGCTATACTTGTTCCCACCACAATTCTGGCCTTGCAACATTATAAAACTTTTAGCGACCGATTAAAAGATTTCCCGTGTAAAGTTGAATACATCAATCGCTTTAAAAGCGCAAAACAGCAAAAGGAAATTCTGGAAGATTTAAAAGCCGGGAAAATTGATATTTTAATTGGCACTCATCGTCTGGCCGGAAAAGACATCGATTTTAAAGATTTGGGCCTATTAATCATTGATGAAGAACAAAAGTTTGGGGTTGCTGCCAAAGAAAAACTCAAACAACTAAAAATTAATGTTGATACCTTGACATTAACCGCTACGCCGATACCACGAACACTCCAGTTTTCATTGATGGGTGCTCGCGATCTTTCCATCATCAATACGCCTCCCCCTAATCGTTATCCGGTTCAAACTGAAATCCGGCTTTTTTCGGAGGAGATTATTCGCGATGGAATTTTATATGAAGTTTCGAGGGGAGGACAGGTGTTTTTTGTGAATAATCGTGTGCAAAATATTCAGGATGTTAAGGTTATGATCGAACGGTTTTGCCCTGGTGTAAGCGTAGGAG
Source organism: Bacteroidetes bacterium HGW-Bacteroidetes-17 (assembly GCA_002840985.1). GTDB lineage: Bacteria > Bacteroidota > Bacteroidia > Bacteroidales. The sequence goes on along the minus strand of PHDM01000097.1, from coordinate 4,535 downwards.
TGGCTCATGGCCAAATGGACGGGAAAACGCTCGAAAGAAGGATGCTTGAATTTATTAATGGCGATTATGATGTGTTGTTGGCTACAACGATTATTGAGTCGGGGTTGGATATTCCAAACGTAAATACCATTTTTATTAATGATGCCCAGAATTATGGATTAAGTGATTTGCATCAATTGCGTGGGAGGGTTGGTCGTAGCAACAAAAAAGCATTCTGTTATTTATTGGCTCCGCCACTTTCGGTTCTTACAGATGAAGCCCGAAAAAGACTAAAAGCAATTGAAGATTTTGCAGATCTTGGCAGTGGATTCAATATCGCCATGCGTGATATGGATATTCGTGGAACAGGTAATATGTTGGGGGGAGAGCAAAGCGGGTTTATTTCGGAAATTGGATTTGAAATGTATAATCAGATTTTGGACGAGGCTATTATGGAATTGAAAGAAAATGAGTTTAAAGATATTTTCAAAACCGATGTGGAAGAAAAAGAATTTGTAAAGGATTGTCAGATTGAAACCGACATGGAAATCCTGATCCCTGATCGGTATATCAGCAATATCACCGAACGTTTGAGTTTATATAAAGAGTTGGATAATGCAAAGGATGAAAAGACCTTAAGCGATTTCCGCGAAAAATTAATTGACCGATTTGGGCCTTTACCTAAACAAACACAGGAATTGATCAATGCTGTTCAGTTACGGTGGTTGGCAAAAAAAATAGGATTTGAAAGATTGATCCTGAAAAATAAACGCATGACAGGTTATTTTATTGGGAACGAAGAATCGGTGTTCTATCAATCAAAAATTTTCAGTAATGTGTTGAAATTTGTTCAAAACCATTCGGAGAAATGCAAAATGCGTGAAAAAAATGGTAAACTGACTCTGACTTTTGAAAATATTTCAAAAGTCAATATGGCACTTTTAACTTTACAGGATATGACAAATGTGGTTGATAATCAGTTAGAATAGGTAAGTTTTGAACACGGTAATAGGAAGTTAATTAATCTTAAATAATTTTTTTCTTAAAAAACATTGACGTATTTTCGTCCTCTAAAAATTATAAAAGTGGCAGATAGTTTAGTAATTATACCAACCTATAACGAAAAAGAAAATATTGAAAATATTATTCGTAAGGTTTTTTCGCTTGAAGTAGATTTTCATATCCTTATTATTGAGGATAATTCACCGGATGGTACCGCGGATATCGTAAAAACCCTGATGAAAGAATTTCCCGGCCGGCTTCATATTGAGGAACGAAAGGGAAAACTGGGTTTAGGAACGGCTTATATTCATGGTTTTAGATGGAGCCTGAAACATGGTTACGATTATACCTTCGAGATGGATGCTGATTTTTCACACAATCCTGAAGATTTAATTCGCTTACGTCATGCCTGTGCAAATGAAGGTGGCGATGTTGCCATTGGATCGCGTTATGTTACTGGCGTAAATGTGGTTAATTGGCCAATGGGCCGTGTATTGATGTCGTATTATGCATCCGCTTATGTTCGCTTCATTACCCGAATGAAAATCAGGGATACGACTGCAGGATTTAAGTGTTATCGAAAGGAAGTTTTACAAGCCATCGATTTCGATAAAATAAAGTTCTTAGGTTATGCTTTCCAGATCGAGATGAAATACGTGAGCTGGAAACTTGGATTTAACGTAGTTGAAGTTCCCATTATCTTTACTGATCGTGTTGAAGGAACATCTAAAATGAATTCAAGCATATTTAAAGAAGCAATCTTTGGTGTAATCGACTTACGGATTCGTGGGATGTTCAATCGCATAAAAAGAGCTGTTTAAATTATAAATTATTCCGTATATTGCTAAGGTATAGGTCTTTTCCTGTACCTTTTTTAATGTTCGAACTCAGCATAAGAGAATTTATTTGGATAAATAAAGTAACATAATTTGAAAAATCTCTAATTCAATACTTATATTTGATAAATCTTGATGCCCTGCCTGCGGCAGGTTGAATCTAAAACCTAAATGGATGAAATACCAGATAATTAATGCCAGAATCGTAAATGAGGGAAGAATTTTCTCGGGAAGTGTTTTAATTGACGGTGGAATTATTTCTCGGGTGATCGAAAGTGATTTGTGTGGAACAGAGTCCTTTCAGGGTTATCAAATTATCGATGCTGCCGGTAATTATTTGATCCCCGGAGTAATTGATGATCAGGTTCATTTTCGTGATCCCGGAATGACCAATAAAGCTGACATTTATACCGAAAGTAAAGCCGCTGTAGCAGGTGGAGTGACTTCCTACATGGATATGCCCAATACCATTCCGAATACGTTGACACAAGATTTGTTAGAACAGAAGTATAAACATGCCGCAGAAGTGTCTCTGGCAAATTACTCATTCTATATGGGTGCTTCCAACAATAATTTGGATGAGATTTTAAAAACAGATCCTAAAACGGTGTGTGGAATAAAAGTTTTTATGGGGGCTTCAACAGGGAATATGCTGGTTGATGATCCCAAGGCACTAAATAATATTTTTCAACATTCAAAATTATTGGTAGCCGTTCATTGTGAAGATGAAAACATCATTCAGCATAATTTAGCTGAACATACTGCTAAATATGGGGAGAACATTCCAATTATTTATCATCCGATCATCAGGAGTACCGAATCCTGTTTTAAATCTTCTGCCTACGCAGTAGAACTAGCAAAAAAACACAATACCCGTTTGCATATTTTGCATTTATCCACAGCTAGTGAGATGAAGTTGTTTGACTATAAAGCTCCCTTGGAAAAGAAAAGGATTACGGCTGAAGTTTGTGTTCATCATTTGTACTTTAATGAATCGGATTATGAAAGGCTTGGGACTTTAATAAAGTGGAACCCTTCCATTAAAAGCAAGGATGATCAGGAAGCCCTTTTCCATGCTTTGATCGACAACAGACTGGATGTTATAGCTACAGATCATGCACCTCATACACTTGAAGAAAAAAACAATCCCTATTTAAAAGCACCATCCGGAGGGCCATTGGTCCAACATTCGTTAAATATCATGCTCGAATTTGTTCAGGATAAAAAGATTAGCTTTGAAAAAGTCGTGGAAAAAATGTGCCATGCACCGGCCATTTGTTTTCAAGTTGAAAAAAGAGGTTTTATCAGGGAAAATTATCATGCTGATTTGGTAATTGTAAATACAAACAATCCATGGACCGTGAGTAAGGAAAATCTGCTCTACAAATGTAATTGGTCTCCTCTCGAAGGAAAAAGATTTAATGCCAAGGTAACCCATACTTTTGTGAGTGGAAATCTGGTTTATGAGAATGGGCAATTCAATGAAAAAATAAAGGGAAAACGGCTCAATTTTAACAGGTAAAATGCGAACATTCAAACTCATAACAATTTTTTGTATTCTCCACCTTTTCACCTATTGCACCCCGACCTTAATAAAGAAAGTTGAGCAGGTTTATGAAGATGGTAGCCCCAAAGTTGTGAGTTATTATTTAAAAAACAAACCCAAAGTTCTTTTTAAACAGGAAGTCTATTATGCTAATCACCAACTCAGAATTGAAGGGCTTTTTGAAAAGGGTGAAAAACATGGCAAATGGATTTATTATTATGAAAATGGGATAATCTGGAGCAAGGGCGATTTTAAAAAAGGGAAAATGGATGGGTTTCATGAAAGCTTTCACCCAAATGGAAAGCCAGACTTTAAGGGAACCTACAAAGAAGGACTACGAACAGGTATTTGGTATTTCTATAATGAAATTGGGGATCTTATAAAAGAGATTAACTACGATGATTAATTGTTTTTGTAAATGAAGGCAAAAGACGCTAGACTTTAGACTATAGAAGTTAGACATTAGACACGACCTGCCGGTCGCAGGCAGGGATTCAAGATTCAAGACACAAGGTTCAAAACAAAAGATTTAAGAAGGGTCTTATTTTTGATCTAATATCTAGTATCTAATGTCATACTAGCTTAAACAGCTAAATATCAGAACTGTTGAAATGTCTTTCAGACGAGATATACAGGTTCAATAAAGGTAGAATCAATTCTTTTTGATGGTGATATAAACCGGTAAATGATCACTGTAACCACCGTAATATCTGTTCCCTGATGCAGTTCTGTTTGGCCTTTTTATCCCTTTATTATCCTCAAAAACAATCCATGCCGGTTTATAAATTTCAAAACTTGTTGGGTCGGTAATTATTGAAGAATTCCCAGTTAAAAGATTGCCCGAAACTATCATCTGATCAAACAAATCCCAGGAGTTATAATAAAGGGTCCCTTCACCATTTTGAAATTTATTTAGCGATAAGTTATAAAGCTTATTTTTTGAAACTTGTTCAGAAACCGGAAGTGCATTTAGTGATTCGGTAATGCTGACATCTGTTGGATTGTCGTTCAAATCGCCCATGATAATGATTTTCGCATCCGGTTCGACACTTAAAATTGAATCCGTTTTAGTTTTAAGAAAAGAGGCAATAAAGATCCTTTTTGCTTCGGTTACTTCCTGACCGCCAGAACGTGAGGTCCAGTGATTTACAAAAATGTGCAGAACTTTGTCA
>PHDM01000096.1 GCA_002840985.1 Bacteroidetes bacterium HGW-Bacteroidetes-17 | reverse complement strand
CTCGAAAGAGATCGCAAGTGGCAACCTGATTATGGCCGATGGTTTGCTTTACTGGTATGGAACGAGTGGAGAAGTTGCTTTGGTTGAGCCAACAAACAATAGTTTTAAAATCATTAGTAAATTTAAAGTTCCCTATGGTTCGGCACAACATTGGGCACACCTTGTCATATCTGGTAAAAAGCTATATGTTCGACATGGAAATTCAATGATGGTTTATTCAATTTCCGGATAAATTTTATGTCTGTTAAAACCATCAGTTACGCGATGTTTCTACTTACTTTATCCAAAACTTATTCTCGGTCTTGGATATATTGGTAAAAACATCGTTTTTTGTATCAAGTACTTCTTTAACCTAAAAATCTTACTGTGAAAAAACTCATCTTATCCATATTATGTGCATTTGGTTTATTATCAGGCTATAGCCAAGTAATTGATGAATTCAGGGGCATTGGCCGAACCGGAATTTATAATAACGAAACCGGATTATTAAAAGAATGGCCCGAAAATGGCCCCGAATTGATTTGGTCCATTGAAAATATACCAATAGGTCATTCCGCTTTATCTTCTGCTTACGATATGTTATATTTTACGGGAAAGCGTGATTCCATCGCTGTTCTGACTGCACTTGATTTGAATGGTAAGATTAAATGGCAAACTGATTATGGCCGTGCCTGGAACGGTGCATTCCCTAATAGCCGTTGTACACCAACCATTGAAAATGAAAGATTATATGTTTCAACCGGTTATGGAGATTTGGCTTGCCTTAATGCCCTTTCAGGGAAAATTATATGGCAGGTACCTGCAATGGATAAATTTGAAGGGAGCTATGGAAGATGGGGAATTGCAGAGTCATTAATCGTTCTTGACGATAAAGTGTTTTTTACAACAGGAGGAAAAAAAACAACCATGGTTGCATTGGATAAAATGACTGGCGAAACCATCTGGATGTCGGAACCACTTCATGATAATACCGCTTATGCTTCACCAATACTTATCCAAACAGAAGAAAATAAAATTATTGTCAATGTAACTGAAAACTATGTTGTTGGCGTTAATTCTGTTGATGGTGAAATTTTTTGGAAATTCAGTTTTGGCGCGTTCGCCGGAGGTAGGGGCAGGTCAAATATAAATTGTAACAGCCCGGTATATAGCGATGGGAAATTATTTATTACAGGTGGTTATGATCATCGAAACGTGATGCTCCAATTGTCCAAAGACTTCAAAAAAGTTTATTTTGAATGGAGTGATGATGTACTTGATGTACATCATGGTGGTACTGTTAAACTAGGCAATTATATTTATGGTTCGAACTGGGAAAATAATGGAATGGGCCGTTGGGTGTGTTTGGATTGGAATACCGGAGAAACCAAATATGAAACAGAATGGATCAATAAAGGTTCGATCATATCTGCCGAAGGCTTATTGTATTGTTATGAAGAAAAATTCGGAACCGTGGCTATTGTCAAAGCAACTCCGGATGAATTTAAAGTGATAAGTTCATTTAAAATTCCATTAGGTAGTAAAGGACCCTATTGGACTCATCCTGTGATCAAAGATGGGGTCTTATATATTCGACATGGAGACGCACTCATGGCTTATAATATTAAAGAATAAACATAGATGAATAATTTTTCCTGACAAATCCTAAACTCAAAATCGATGATGATGAAAAAATCCTTATTGTCAACTTTACTGTTTATCTTATTATCCTTGATTGGTTATTCTCAAGTTTATCAATGGAGAGGCGAAGGTCGTAAAGGGATTTATGATGGAACCGGATTAATGAATGAGTGGCCCGAAAGCGGGCCAAAAATGTTATGGTCGAAGATTGATTTGCCAACCGGTTATTCCTCACCTTCCATCGCTTACGAAACTATTTTTTTAACCGGTGTTCGTGATGAATCAGATGTTTTAACAGCCTTGGATATGATGGGTAACATTAAATGGCAGACCACTTTCGGACGCGCTTGGGTGAGGAACTATCCGGCAAGCCGTTGTACTCCTACCATCGATGACCATAAACTCTATGTAACCAGTGGGATGGGAGAGATTGCTTGTTTGGATGCGGATAATGGACACATCATATGGAAGGTGGATGCACATGGCATCTATGAGGGTCAATTTGGAATGTTCGGATTAAATGAGTCACCACTGTTATTGGGCGATAAAGTGTTTTATACAACAGGTGGGGAAAAAACAATGATGATTGCATTGAATAAACAAAATGGTGAACTTATCTGGGCCTCTGAAAGCATGCATGAGGCACCGGCCTTTGTATCACCGCTTTTAATCGAAAAAAATGGGATTCAGATCATTACAACGCTTACGAAAAATCATATAATTGGTGTGAATCCCGACAATGGAAAAATAGTATGGAAATTTGATTATCGGCCTTATGCCCCATCAGGCAGGACTTATGATAATCATGCCAATACTCCTTTGTACGAAGATGGAAGTTTGTTTATAACAAGTGGTTATAATCGAAAAGCAGTCAAATTAAAATTAGCTGATGATTTGGCTTCCGTCTCTGTTGAATGGACAAATGAAGTGCTGGACAGTCAGCATGGATCAGTGATTAAAATTGGAAATTATATTTATGGTTCTTCATGGGACAATAACACCAGTGGAAAGTGGATATGTGTGAATTGGACGACAGGCGAAACTGTCTATGAAGAAATGTGGATGAGCAAAGGACCCATTATTGCTGCTGGTGATTATTTATATATTTATGATGAAAAGTATGGAAATGTAGGATTAGTAAAAGCTTCACCCGAAAGCTTTAAGATAATTAGCTCATTTCAAGTGACATTGGGCAAAAAGGGTCCATTCTGGCCACATCCGGTAATTGATAAAGGAATCTTATACTTAAGGCATGAGGATGCATTCATGGCATATTCAATTAAAAGCGAATAATCATTCAAAAATCTCCTAATTAATTAAAAATGAAAAATAAGCAATCGGCCATTTTAGTGCTATTGGTAATCCTGGCAACAGGTTGTGTAAACAAAACACCAGATATTAGTGAGTGGCGCGGGCCAAATCATGATGGAATTTATCCAGATAAAGGCCTGTTAAAAGAGTGGTCAGAAAGTGGTCCTAAAGTCGCTTGGAAATATGATCAATTGGGTAAAGGCTATTCTTCTCCCGCGTTTACTTCCGATCGTTTTTATATTACCGGCACTCCTGACAGCATCGGCTTTATCTATGCTTTCGATCATGAAGGAAATCTCAAATGGAAAAAGGAATATGGATTGGAATGGACCTTGAATTTTCCTGGATCCCGACCAACACCGACAATAATTGGTGATTTGGGTTATGTCATGAGCAGCTTAGGAGTAGTTTACTGTTTCAAAACTACCAATGGGGATAATGTTTGGTCGGTAGATTTAATGAGTGCGTATGGTGGAAAACAGATAGAATTTGGCGTAACTGAGGTATTGCAGATTGATGGAGATAAAGTTTTTTGTACACCGGGTGATACTGAATCAAATGTGATTGCACTCAATCGTTTTACCGGTAAGCTCATATGGACAAGCAAAGGAAGCGGAAATCAAAGTGCTTATTGCCCTCCGGTAATATTTACGCATGGGGGTCAAAGGTATCTTACAACCATAACAAAATTTGCAGTCATGGCTTTGAATCCTGAAAATGGTGAAGTTGCCTGGACTTATCCAATGCGTTACGATGGGGCAATTCATGCTAATTCGCCCATATATCGTGATGGGAAATTATTTATTATGGAAGGTTGGGAATTAGGAAGTTTTATGCTGAAAATCAATGATCAGGGTACCGGAGTCGAAAAAGTATGGGAAAACAAACTCATGGACTTGGAAAATGGAGGAGCAATACTGATTGGGGATAATTTATATGCAGCTAACTGGGATCAAAAGGGGTATAGTTGCGTCGATTGGAACACAGGGGAAGAAAAATATACTTCCAAAATATTCACTTCAGGTACGGCAATTTATGCTGATGGATTATTTTATTGGTACGATATCAACGGCAAAGTGGCTTTGGTTAAACCAACTGACACTGCCTTTGAAGTAATCAGTACTTTTCAACTTGAAGGAAAGAAAACCCGTGATCATTCAGCCTATCCTGTAATTCATAATAAAAAGCTCTATTTAAGATATGATTCCACATTATGGGCTTTCGATATTGCGATATAAACTTTTAAATTATTTAAAATGAAAATTAATTCACTGATTCGCTTGTCAATTTTATCATTGATTTTATTGGCATCTTGTTCAACCCCGGAAATTTCAAATACAATCACCCAATCTGAATGGAGAGGTCCGAATAGGGATGGAATCTATGCAGAAAAAGGATTATTAACTGAATGGCCAGAGGATGGCCCTCCGCTTTTATGGAAGTTTACTGAGTTGGGCGAAGGTTTTTCATCTCCTACTTTTGTTGGTGAAACGATGTTCATAAGTGGTACTCTTGATAGTATCAGTTACCTGTTCAATTTGGATATGAATGGTAAATTGTTGTGGAAAAAGGCCTATGGAAAAGAATGGATGAAATCATACCCCGGAGTTAGATCTTCACCTACAATTGTTGGCGATCAGGTTTATATTTTAAGTGGAATTGGAGAATTGTTATGCCTGTCGGTTGAAAATGGTGAGCTGATTTGGAAAAAAGATCTTCCTTCTGAATTTGGCGCCCAACCCACGCAGTATGGAATGTCCGAGAATTTGTTAATAGAAGGGGATGTTCTTTTTTGTACTCCTGGTGGAGTAGAGTACAATGTGATTGCATTGAACCGCTTTACAGGTGAATTAATTTGGAGCAACAAAGGAATGAGTGAAAAAAGTGCATATTGCAATCCTCGGATAATCTCTATAGGAAAAGAAAAGTATTACGTCACAATGACGGATAAATCAGCACTTTCAATTAATATCGCCACAGGTGAACTTGCATGGAGTCATCCTCTTGATGGTATTAAAAGTGGCGCACATGCCAATTCTCCTTATTATCATGATGGCTATCTGTTTTTAATGGATGGTTTTGAAGTTGGGGCTTATTTGCTGAAAATTACTGATGATGGCAAAAGTGTAGAAAGGATCTGGAAAAATGAGATCTTGGATGAAACACAGGGTCATTCGGTAGTTGTCGGAGATAATATTTATGGTTCAGCTGAATCGAAAAACAAATTGGTATGCCTTGACTGGAATACAGGAGAAGTAAAATTCGAACTTCGAAAATATGCGCCGGGCACCTCCATTTATGCCGATAATCATATCTATATTTATGGTTACAGCGGCGTAGTTGGCTTAGTAGAACCAACCCAAACTGAATTCATCGATAAAGGTTCTTTCAAGTTGCCTAAGCGAAGCGAACTACATATTGCTCATCCGATTATTCACAATGGCGTTCTTTATATCCGTTATGTGAATGAACTTATGGCTTACGATATCAAAAAAAAGTAATGATATGAAATCTATACAAACACTAATTCTAAGCCTAATTGTTTTAAGCTTAACAAGTTGTGGCTCTTCTCAGGAAAATCCTGCTGAATCCTTGCAATGGAGAGGTCCCAATCGTGATGGTATTTTTAATGAAAAAAATCTATTGGATGAATGGCCGGAACAGGGTCCTGAATTATTATGGAAGTATGAACAACTTGGTGCAGGGCATTCTTCAGTCGCTTTCGGTGGAGAAAAAGTATTTACCCTGGGAACAAACTTAAAAGATAGTGTAACTTCCTTATTTGCATTTAGCAATTCAGGTGAACTTCTTTGGAAAAAAGAATTGGGTAAAGAATGGATGACCACCTGGCCAGCTGAACGATCTACACCACTAATACTTGACGGAAAAGGCTATGTGTTTGATGGCTTGGGAGTGATGCATTGTTTTAGTATAGAAGATGGTACATTAATTTGGCAGAGAAGGCTAATTGATGAACTGGCAGGGAGAAATAGTCAACACGGAGTTCATGAAAACCTTATTATTGATGGGAATAGGTTGTTCTGTACCATCGGAGGAGAAGAAAGTAACATCATTGCCTTGGATAAGGAAACGGGCGAAACCATTTGGGTAAGCAAAGGAACCAGAGAAATGAATGCCTATTGCTCACCAATAATTATTGAGCATTTTGGTAAGAAATATTATATTACAATGACATTTAACGCATTGGTTTCTGTTGATGTTGAAAATGGTGAAGTTGCATGGAAACAGGAACTTGCAGAACCCAAATATGGAATTCATGCCAGTGTTCCTATGTATCACGAAGGTTTATTATTTATCATTGAAGGGTACAGGGATGGCTCCAGGATGTTCAAAATTGCCGACGATGGATTGAGTGCTGAAATGATTTGGAGGCACGATTCCATTGGACCACAAATGGGCGATGCTGTAAGGATAGGAAATGATTTGTATGTTTCAAGTAGTCCAAAAAGAAAATGGTTTTGTATCGATTGGTATACAGGGGATATCAAATTTAGTAGCGATAAATTGTCAGAAGGAACAATCATAGCGGCTGATAATAAATTGTTTATCGAAACCTATAAAGGGGTGTTAGCAATGGTTAAGGTTGAAAATAATGATTTTACGATTTTAGGTACTTTCCTGGCACCAGGTAAAAAAGGCGATCATTATTCGCAGCCCGTAATTAAAGATGGGAGGCTCTATATTCGTTACATGGATACCATCTGTGTTTATGATATTCGAAAGAAATAAGATATGTAAAGTTTGGGATATGTTCTTTAGAAGTGTTTCAAATAGCAGGTGAATATGCAATTTATATTTATTAAAGATATGCTAATCCGTATCTTCGCAGAACTAAGGTATGCTATTGCATATAGACTTCGGAATCTTGATGAAACTATTATTTAGAACTAATAATACCATTGATTAAATGATGCTCAAAACCAGGGTAGAAACAGGCCTAATTTCACTTACAATTTTAACTTGTATTGTTGTTTTTGTTTACTGGTTTCTACATAATCCAACCAAAGATTTATCAATAAGTTTGCCGGGGATGGATAACCGCCCTGCTATAGCAGATGGAGCCTCCGAAAATATTAAAATTGGGGCAAGTTTTATGAGTTATACCTCCCACGCTTCAGGTTTAAAAGGAAGTTGGACCCGTTTTCGTGGAGTCGACTTCGATAATATTAACAAAGAAAGAATTCCTTTGATTAATAGTTGGGGCGCCGGACCTGATATATTATGGGAGGTTGAACTGGGTGAAGGTCATGCAGCTCCGGTTATTCAAAATGGCAAAGCTTATGTGCTTGATTATGTTGAGGCAAGAAATACAGATGCTTTAAGATGTTTTTCGCTTGAAACAGGAGAGGAGTTATGGAGCCGTTGGTATTTGGTTAAAGTAAAACGAAACCATGGCATGTCGAGAACCGTACCTGCAATAACTGATAAGTATTTGGTAACAATGGGTCCCCGATGCCATGTAATGTGTGTTAATCCGGAAACCGGTGATTTGTTATGGGGTAAAGATCTGGTAAAGGATTACGGTACTGAAATTCCATTCTGGTACACAGGGCAATGTCCGATCATTGTCGATGATGTAGCAATTTTGGCTCCGGGCGGTTCTTCGCTACTGATTGGGGTTGATTGTGCCACCGGAGACGTTTTATGGGAAACGCCAAATCCTGATAAGTGGCAAATGTCGCATTCTTCCATCATGCCCATGACCTTTGAAGGCAAGAAAATGTATGTTTATTTCGCAGTTGGGGGCATTGTTGGCATTTCGGCCGAAGGAGCTGATGTCGGGAAAATATTGTGGAAAACAAATGCATTCGCACCAAACGTAATTGCACCATCACCGGTTATGCTGGGAAATGGTAAATTTTATGCAACGGCAGGCTACGGTGCAGGTGCCGCATTATTTCAGTTAAAAAAAACTGGTGATACCTATTCGGTTCAACATCTTCAAACCTATAAACCAAGCGAAGGAATTGCTTCTGAACAGCAAACGCCCATTCTATATAAAGGCAGAATGTTTTCTATCGCACCAAAAGATGCAGGTGGAATCCGTAACGAGTTCTTGTGTGTGGATCCAAACAATCCGAAAAATATTTTATGGACGAGTGGGAAAACAGATCGTTTTGGACTGGGGCCATACATCATGGCGGATAACAAGTTTTTTATTTTAAATGATGATGGTACCTTAACAATTGCCAAAGTCAATTTAAATTCATTTGAATTCTTGGACAAAGCAAAAATCATAGATGGACAGGATGCCTGGGGACCTTTTGCATTGGCAGATGGGTACTTATTGATGCGTGATTCAAAGAAAATGGTTTGTATAAATATCAGAGCTAAGAACTAAATTTGATTACAAATGAAACCAAAAAATATACTAATTCTTTCTGTTATCCTATTGCTGATTGTTGTGGGTTTTATGGCCGGCGATTTTTTCTTCTCAAAAGGGCCGAACCAGGAGAATCCTTACGAATATGATCTAACAAAGCAAAAAGAAATCGATTCATCTTTGATCTGTTATCAGGAAATTTCCTCCATTAAACCTGAAACTGATTATTTATATGGAATTGCTACAGACGAAAACGACAATCTTTATGTAGCAGCTATAGAAAAGCTATTTATTTATAATTCAACCGGACACTTGATAAACACAATTCAATTAAAGGATAATGCTTACTGCCTGACGGTTGCTCCTTCCGGTAATATTTATCTGGGGATGGCCGACCATGTTGAAGTATGGAATAAGGAAGGCAATCAGTTACAATCTTGGCCGGGAATAAGCGATTCTTCTATCATTACTTCCATTGCAGTAAATGAAACTTCTGTTTTTGTTGCAGACGCGGGAAATAAAGTGGTTTTTCATTTTAATCTTAATGGAGAATTACAAAATAAAATTGGTGAAAAAGATACTGAAAATGGGAAGTTGGGATTTATCCTACCCAGTGCATATTTTGATTTGTTGATCGGAAGGGATAATGAACTTTGGGCTGTGAACCCCGGAATTCATCAATTAGAATCTTATAGGTCTAACGGGGAAATGATTACCTCCTGGCAAAGAACTTCAATGCAATTGGATGGGTTTAGCGGATGTTGCAATCCTTCACACATTGCCATGCTATCAGATGGGTCATTTGTTACGAGCGAAAAAGGAATCGAAAGGGTTAAAATTCATCTCCCGACAGGTGATTTTAAATGCGTCGTTGCCAGCCCCGATCAATTTATTGCCGGAACCACCGATCTGGATTTGGCCGTAGATACAAAAGATCGCATTTATGTTTCTGATCCTAAAAAAGGATTGGTCAGGATTTTTGAAAAAATGAATAAATAATCTTGAAAAATGATGGACAGGAGAGATTTTATCAAGAAAGCGGGCAGGGGTTTAATTGCAGGTGGAATTGTAGCAGGAGGTGCTTATTTATTGTTTAAACCCGTGGGAGAAGAAAGGTGCGAGTTAGATTTTATCTGCAAAAATTGTAAGCAATTAAAGAATTGTTCGCTGCCTGAAGCCGATGATTTTAAAAAGAAAAATGAATCTAGCACCAATAAAAGATGACCAAAGAGAAATCAAATAAGAAGATCGATCGCAGGGAGTTTCTGAACAATACATTCAGGTTCTCATTGGTAGTTGGTATCGGAGGACTGGGCGCTGTCTTAGCGAAAAATACCTTGGGAACCGAAATGGTCTGGCAACTGGATGCTGCCAAATGCGTTCAATGTGGCAGATGCGCCACCGATTGTGTTTTAACACCATCGGCTGTAAAGCTGATACATGTTTATGATATGTGCGGCTACTGCGATCTTTGTGGTGGTTATTTCCGGCCCGAGGCAAAGGATCGTTCGACCGCTGCTGAAAACCAACTTTGCCCAACCAGTGCCATCGAACGAAAGTTCATTGAAGAACCATTTTTTGAATATCATATCAATGCAGATTTATGCATTGGTTGTGCGAAGTGTATGAAAGGATGTGGTTCGTTCGGGAATGGCTCTATGCAAATTCAGGTCAACCACGATTTATGTGTGAATTGCAATGAGTGTTCCATAGCAAGAGTTTGCCCTTCTGACGCCTATACAAGGGTACCAGCAAACGATCCTTATTTATTCAAGGGAACTTCTGGTCAGAGCATGAAAATTTAATTTGGGAGTTATTTTGATGAAAAAGCAGATTATAGTCATATTATTTTTAATTTTTACTTCACTTCAGTTTACAAGTGTGTTTGCTCAGCAACGTTTTCCCAAACCTGAATTTGAGTCGGGCCATACCCAGCCTCCAACCCTGAAGCCTGAAGCCAGGGCTCCAATCCTCGAGTATCTCGATATTGTTGTATTGCTTGTAAGTTTATCTCTTGTGACCTGGCTGGTTCTGAAAAAACGTTCCAGAATAGGCGTTCTTTTGATGTCAATTTTTTCGATCGCATATTTTGGATTTTTCAGGGAAGGGTGTGTTTGTTCAGTAGGCTCTTTACAAAATATTGTTTTGGCAATCTTTAATCCGGGTTATCACATTCCGATTTCAGTGTTGGTGTTTTTTGCGGTTCCTTTGTTATTTTCACTGTTTTATGGAAGAACATTTTGTGCTGCGGTTTGCCCTTTGGGTGCCATACAGGATTTTTTCCTCCTTCGACCGGTCAGTATGAAAGCATGGGTACAGTCGGTTTTAGGCGTAATCCCTTATATCTATCTTGGCTTATCCATACTTTATGCTGCAACTTCAACAGATTTTGTGATTTGTCGATATGACCCGTTCATCGGGATATTCAGACTCAATGCTACTTTCATGATGTTTGTATTAGGTGGTGCATTTTTACTGATCAGTATGTTTATAGGAAGGCCATATTGTCGATTTCTTTGTCCTTATGGTGTATTATTGAACCTCACGAGCCGACTTTCAAAAAAACATTTAACCATTACCCCGGCAGCATGTATCCAATGTCGTTTATGTGAGGATTCTTGTCCGTTTGGTGCGATTAACAAACCTGTTCCGGCTAAAGTTGCTGAAGATCGAAAGACGATTATTAGGAGGTATTCATGGATGATCATCCTTATTCCGGTCTTGATGTTTATTGGGGGTTGGACCGTAGCAAGTTTTCATGAAACCCTTGCAAAAGTTAATCCTAAAGTGCGTTTAGCATCCATTATTCATGAGAATCCTACTATTCTTGACGAAGATACCAGCATTGATATTGATGCTTTTCGATCATCAGGAAAAACAAGGGCAGAGCTTTTTACCGAAGCCGCGGATATCGTCAGTGATTTTTACCTTGGAGGATGGATATCAGGAGCATTTTTGGGTTTGGTATTTGGGTTGACCCTTACAAAGCTGACCATCATCCGTTATCGAATTGATTATACCCCAAACAAAGGAACTTGCTTCAGCTGTGCACGTTGTGTTGATTATTGTCCGGTTGTAAAAGATAAAATAGAGATAAAAACGCTTAAAATATGAGTTTAGTTGAGCACAAAAAAATAGGAGTTAATGTTAAACTCTGGAAATCGATAGCCGTCATTGCCGGTGTATTTGCATTCTTGATTTGCTTTTTGGTCATCGCCAATTATATACAAATCAACCGTCTTGATCCGGTAAACACGGAAGCCATCAATACTTTGGTTAAACGATTAAGTGAAAATCCAAACGACGAAGCACTTCGGAACGAAATTCGGGCTTTGGATTTACTCGTTCGTAAGGCTTACTTTACCAATCAATGGCAGGTTCGGGCAGGAGGATATATTTTATTGTTTAGTATTGCGGTAATGTTGATTGCAATTCAAATCGTTCGGACAACCACTCCAATCAATCCAATCATCGATGAATCCGTTAAGGAGAATGATCAGGTATTTAAAAAGCTATCCCGAAAATGGATTTCGATAGGTGGAGGGGCTATTATTGTAATCGCCTTGGTTTTGACTTTTCTTACACATGATAAACTGGAAAAAACCTTTAAGGAAGCCGCAATCATTGCATCAACGGATGCTCCTGAGTTAAAGGAAGACACACCCAACCGAAAAGTGAGTACTGCGATAACAGAAGAAAGCACCAATGAAGATGAGGTTGCTCATCAAGGAAGTGATGCTCAACTCAACGTTAAGGTTGTAGTGGAAAATGTTGCAATAAGCGAAGCTCCTTCTGAAAAAACCACTACTCCATCAAAGGCAAGCGGTGTTCCTGATTTTGTGCTGGAAGCCAGAAAGAACTTTCCATCCTTCAGGGGAGCAAATAGTTTAGGAGTCGCATATCAAAAGAATATTCCAACAAATTGGGATGGTGCTAGCAATCAAAATATTTTATGGAAAGTAAAACCCAATTTAAAAGGATATAATTCACCAGTCATCTGGGGAGATAAGTTGTTTTTGACCGGTGCAAATAAGCAAACGAGGGAAGTATATTGTTATAACAAAAATACCGGAGCCTTGCTCTGGACGAAAGTAGTAGATAAAATTCCGGGTTCACCAGGCACGGGACCTGATGTTTCGGAGGACACTGGTCAGGCTGCACCAACCGCCACAACTGACGGAAAAAATGTATATGCCATCTTCGCAAATGGAGATATTATCGCGATCGACATGCAAGGAAAGCAGGTTTGGGCAAAAAATTTGGGCCTGCCACAAAATCATTACGGGCATGCTTCATCGCTTTTAGTTTATGGTGATAAAGTGATCGTTCAATATGATCAGGGAAAGTCCCCAAAAGTAATGGCATTATCAGCTCAAACCGGAGACGAGTTATGGAGTACCCCTCGACAAGTGAAAATTTCCTGGGCATCTCCGGTGATTATCGATCGCGAAAATCAAACCGAAGTTATATTAATAGCCGACCCTAGCATCGCTGGCTATGATATTCAAACAGGAAAAGAGCTTTGGAAAATCGATTGCATTTATGGGGAAGTCGGTCCTTCGGTTGCTTATTCCGATGGAATTGTGTTTGGGTTAAATGAATATGCAAGTTTAGTTGCCATAGATGGGGGTAACAGTCCTAAAGTGCTCTGGGAAGATTTTGATTACCTCTCGGATGTGCCAAGTCCGGTTGCTACGAAAGATTTACTTTTTGTGGTAACCAGCTATGGAGTGGTTGTTTGTCATAATGCCAAAACCGGCGAAAAATATTGGGAGCATGAATTTGACAATGGATTTTATGCTTCCCCAATCATCGTTGAGGATAAAATTTATTTGATTGACAGGGATGGAATCATGCACATTTACAAGGCAAGTAAAGAGTTTGAATTGATTGGAGAGCCGGCTTTGGGAGAAGGTGTGGTCAGTTCTCCGGCATTTGCCGATGGACAAGTTTTTGTGCGTGCCGAAGATCATTTATTTTGTATAGGCAAAGGAAATTAAGTTTGGAGTTTGGAGTTATGCGTTTGGAGTTTGGAGTTGACTAATAAAGGTACGAATTAAGTATCTAACGTCTAAAGTCTAACTTCTAACGTCTTTTTATAAAAATATTGATGGATTGAATCGTAAAGACTAAGTTTTAGATGAGCAAAGAAATTATCGAAATAGTAGATGGGATTATTCTTAAGCATGGCAAAACGGTTGATAAGGCCATTCCAATTTTGCAGGCGATTCAGGGTGAGTTTAATTATTTGCCTGAAGAGGCAATGGATTATGTTTGTAAAAATACCGATATCAGTGCTTCCAGAATCTATGGTATTTCAACTTTTTACTCACAGTTCAGACATAAGCCGGTTGGTAAACACATCATAAAAATTTGTGT
>PHDM01000095.1 GCA_002840985.1 Bacteroidetes bacterium HGW-Bacteroidetes-17 | reverse complement strand
TTGGCCATCAATTCATAAGGAACATTTGGCATATTATTAACCGCTTGTTTCACATATTGAACCCTGGTCATTAATTCATTGGTAATCAATTGCGTTCCATTAGCAAGGTTTGATAATTGAGCAACTTCATTTTGGAAAGCCAATAGTTCAGCAGGATCACCAGTAATAGTTGCCTTGTTTAAACTCTTTGTATTGAATGAAACAGGGTTAACCAATGAAGTGGTTTTCCCATCAAAAATCATTTCCAGGGACACGGTATAAACGCCCGGCATTACAGGGGCTCCTCCTCCGCCACGGAAACGTGCTCGGGCATCACCGCCTGCAACGGGAGTGAATTTATTTCCCGACAATCTGATGGCACCGGTTGAAGCATATCTCAGGTCCCAGTTAACCCGATTAATTCCTTTACCCGGACGTTGATTCATCGTTCTTACAATATTGCCATTTGCATCTCTTATCGTAAATACGAGATAAGGAGCAATTTGATTTTCCTCAGCCCTTAGTTCATCCATGGTAGGTGTTGGAATTGGCTTTTTATCTTTGAAAAGCTTTTTTTCTTCTGCACTTCGTTTTTGATTCAACGTTTGTGGAACATCTTTCAGATAATAAGTAAATGTCGCTCCGTAAGAAGGATTTTCAGCTACAAAAACTGTTGATCCCTGTCCTACGTTTTTATTACTTGTTTGAACATACATTAACGCATCTTTAACGGGGAAAATATGAGCATTTTTCTTTAGAAGTTCAGTACTCAACTCTCTTAAAGGACTATAATCATCTAAAATATAGAATCCACGTCCAAATGTAGCTAACACGATGTCGTTTTCCCTTTCCTGTATTCCGATGTCTTTCACAGGGATTGAAGGCAAACCACTTGCAAGTTTTGTCCAGCTTTCACCTCCGTTAATACTGAAATAGAAGCTAAATTCAGTTCCTACAAAAAGCAGGTTTGGATTTACAAAATCTTGCTCGATACTATGAACGGTTTCATCTTCAGGTAAATTGCTTGCAATTGAGGTCCAGGTTCTTCCTTTATCAGTACTTTTTAACAAATAAGGTTTGAAGTCATCCCGTTTAATATTATCAAAAGATGCATATACAATATTTGCATTGAATTTTGATGGTAAGATGTCGCTAACATAAGTATATTCAGGAACTCCCGGGAATTTCTTTACCTGAAACCAAGCTTTTCCATCTTGTTCGGATACCGAAATAACACCGTCATCGGTACCAACATAAATTAAATCTTCCTGTACTTTTGATTCTGCTAAAGAAACACCCATCCCGAATAAAGAGGTAGAGACATCTTTCACAACAGCATCCACACTCCAATAATGATCCATTACTGGCCAGGTATTTCGATCTGTTTTTGAGGTAATATCATCACTGATCACACTCCAGGTACTTCCCCTATCATCACTTCTGAAAACTTTGTTTGCAGCCATATACAAACGTGTATCTGAATATGAACTGATAAAAAACGGTGCATTCCAGTTCCACTTATAAGTTTCTTCGCCCTTTTTAGGAGCGGGCCTTACGTCAATTGATTCACCGCTTTTTTTGTCGAATCTTCCGATGTTTCCATATTGTGATTCAGAATAAACGATATCCGGATTTCCGGGTTCGACGGCTTGCCAGAAACCATCACCCCCTTGGGTAACAATCCACTCGTCCTGAGTAACCCCTTGCCTGCTTGTATTTTGAGTTGGTCCGCCAAAACTATTATTGTCCTGAGTTCCACCGAACACCCAATAAAATGGATAGGTATTATCCGTTGCAACCCTGTAAAATTGGGTAACGGGAAGGTTGGATTTAAAAATCCAGGTTCCGGCATCATCAAATGTTTCGTAAACACCTCCGTCGCCACCAATCATAAAATGTTTGGTATCATTGGGGTCAATCCACATGGCATGGTCATCCACATGACGGCCGCCATTATTTGAAACTGCCTTCCAGGTTGTTCCACCATCAAGTGTTACCTGTGTGCGGGTTTCGGTTGAATAGACTTTATCAACGTCGATTGGATCACAAACAATTTCGTTATAATATTGGCCACTTGAAGTATAGCTACTCATTTTCGACCATGATTCTCCCCTGTTTTCCGAACGGAAAAATCCACCTGTTTTTCCTTCTGCTTCGATAATGGCATAAATCACATCCGGATTTGCAGGAGAAAGCGCAATGCCCATTCCGCCAATATCACCACGAGGCAGGCCTGAAGTAAGTTTCCTCCAGTTTTCACCGCCATCGGTTGATTTATAAATTGCTGATTCCGGGCCTCCCCCGATTTTGGTGTGAACGTGTCGACGACGTTGCTCAGAAGTTGCATACAATACATTTGAATCGCGAGGATCCATAATGATATTATTTACCCCTGTATTTTCTGAAATCTCCAATACTTTTTTCCAGCTTTGTCCTCCATCAGTGGTTTTGTACAAGCCACGATCACCGCCCGGTCCCCAGACTGATCCTTCTGCAGCTACAAAAACGATATCTGAATTATCAGGGTTAATAACGATACCGCCAATTTGTCTGGAATCTTTTAATCCCATATTTTTCCAGCTTTTACCACCATCAAGTGATTTGAAAACTCCGTCTCCATATCCAAGAACCCGTTGGTGATTATTTTCACCGGTACCTACCCAAACTACATTTGAGTTGTTTGGATCCATGGTAACTACTCCAATAGAATAGGATTTTCCCTCGTTAAAAACGGGTTCAAAAGTAGTTCCATTGTTTACTGTTTTCCATACATGTCCACTCGCGACCGCAACATAATATTCGCTATGATTAGCCGGGTTAACTGCAAAATCAGCAATACGACCAGAAGTAAATGCAGGGCCGATGCTTCTGAATTTTAATCCGGAAACGGTACTTGATTTTATTTCATCTTTAGGAGCCGGAGGAGCTTCCCCTTTTTTCTTTTGAGCCTTTATCGGCCCGGATAAAAGCAAAGCTGCCATGATAAAAATCAGCGGCATTACTTTTGTTTTCAAAATGTTTATTTGTTTCATGATTTTTAGTTTTAATTATGTTGATTTATTGTTTTAATATTTCCTGAGCCATTAAATGGCCATGGGCAGTGGCATAGATAATCGAACGGGTATAACCTGAGCAATCACCGATAAACTTCAGATGCGAAAAATATTCATTATTCAGGGTGTTTGAATAAAATTTAATTTCCGGTGCATAAACCAGATTATCAGCGTTTGAAATTCCCGGTACAACTTCATTCAAATTCTCGATAAAATCAATAATGCTTTCAATTACCCTCCTCGGATATGCAAGGTTAATATCTCCCAGAATATAATTGCCTGGATTTAAAGTTGGTTGTACCCGATATAAATTTTTTGTTCTTTTTGAATCGACAAAATGACTATAGGTTTGCAGGATTACTTTATTGCCTGCCAAAAGATTTGTTAACTTGGCAATGTGTGATCCATAACCGATGGGATCGTTAAAGGGTTCAGTTAACTGAACTGTTGTCAGAATCGCAAAATTCGTGTTTTTACTTTTTTCTTTTAATTTCGAATGCCCGTTAACGGTTTTGAAATCTCCATAATTTTCGGTCACCACATAACCCGACGGGTTATTACAAAAAGTCCTGACCATATAACCCGTACGGCTCTTAAACTTTACTTTAAATTCGTACATTTCACGGTTCAGGTCTTCTACAATGTGGTTGGGAAGCTCGAAACGAATACCTAAATCCACTTTCGTGTCATCAACTACCAATTCCGGATTTGTCGAAATTATTTGTTTGATCAGTTTATGCCCACTTCTTCCAACTGAAACAACAACTTTTTCAAACTCAAATTCCTGATTGATAATTACCGTATTCGACTGAATTTTTAGGGTTTTAACTTCATAATTAAAATGAAAATGAATGTTTTTAGCCGCAGTGTACTCCTCGAATATATTATACAAAACTTCTTTTAACTGATCAGTTCCCAAATGGTAAAAATCGGAATGAATTGGGAGAAACCCTTTGCTATAAAAGGCTTTATAATATTGCGGGTCGGAAAAAGATTTTCCGGTTTCTACCCCTTTGTTTGTTGTTTTACTGATCCAGAAATCGACCAATTGCTTCTGAAGGTGAACATCTACATCAAGTTCTCCTCCCATTTCCTTCGAAACAAAGAGTTTTCCATCCGCTCTGATACCAGAAATACTGGAGGAATAAATATCTTTGCTTTTTTCAAACACATGAATTTCGATATCATGCGTTTTCATCTGTTCGATAAAACCGATTGCAGCTGCTCCAAATCCGATGATGGCTATTTTCACGTTTTTTATGTTTTAACCAAAGTTATTAAAAATAGCGTCAACATATCCAAAAGGCATATCATATCGACATTCGGTTAGAATTTTAATACCAATAGCATAATGTAGATATCTTGCATTTGAAGGTATTAAACAATGAGGCAATGTTTTAAATTTCAACATGCCTTAAAAAGTGAACAAATCGTTTTCTTTTATGGTCTTCGTAGATTTCTAAAAAATATTTTTTTAATCAAGGTTACCTTTTCTTCTTTTAAGGAATTAATTGAGAACTCCCCACATAATAATTTATTTATTTATTAACCTAAACATTTAAAATTATGAGAAAAAAATGGAAGTTAATGATTGGTGCTATAATAATTACAATCATTATGTGTAACTGCAAGAAAAACGGTACAGATTATTTAAATAATGATAACATTCTACTTGAAGGGATTGTTTCATTTACTCAAAATGAATTGCAAAAAGCACAATTAAATAGGGGAGAGAGAGAAATGAGTCTGGGTTCTTTTGATTTTGAAAATTTGCATCTTATTGATGATAATATCATCATTGTAAATATTAAAGAAGATGGATTTAAAAATACATTAAATGAAAACAAAAAAGTAATTTATTACATAAAAGAAGGAATTATTATTGGTGGTAGTATAGTTAATTTTAAATCAAATCATTCTATTGAATATATTGAAACTATATTGGGTGATATTATTTCTGTGAAATTAATGGAGTTTCTTTATAATGACAAGAAAGATCACACTCTTGATATTAGGAAGGAATTTTCATTTAGAAAAAGCAATTATTCTGGGGAAATAATTTTTACGAAGTTAAATAACAAATTACAACTTGCACTCGAATTAAAAACTGGTAATATTCTATCATCAAAATCACGGCAAGGAATAAAAAAATTCAAATCTAATAATTTGAAAGATATTCCGGGTGGACTTCTTCCTGGAGAATGTATTGATTGGTATTTAGTTACAACTTATCATTATGCCGATGGTTCATCGAGAACAACAGAATGGTATTTATATAGTGAGTGTTTCGGTGACGAGAATGAAAGTAGCGACGGTAGTAGTGTAACGAGTAATTTTTTTGATGACGTAAATGATAAAATAAATATTAATGGTCCTAATGTTTTTAAAGAAATAGTATGTCTAATTAGAAATTTAAGAGAAAGTGGCCAAAAACAATTTGTTACAGATTTGGTGGAAGGTTATTCTGGAGGCTTAAGTTCATATAACATTGCCCAGGTGGAGACATCATATAATAATCATAATGTCGAAATCACTGTTGTTTATGATGACAATCATTTAACAAACCAAATTGGGATACATACGGAAACTCATCTTGGTCAAGTCATGTATCATGAAATTTCAGTTACTGCTGGTATGGATTACACTGGATCTAAACCAAACTTAATATTATTACGATTTGAACCTGAAGATGATGATTTTGCTATGTCTGTATGGCATCATATTACTGGGTTAATATCATTATGGAGTTGTTAGAGGTCAAAATAAACAAAAGAAAATATATTATATCTAGACTCTTAAATTAATTTAATTAAATTGATTTTTAGCCCTTACAGATACTGTTTGATGTTAATTAATATTACATTGCTAAAATCTTTACATTAATCTTATTTTTGCTATAGGTTAAATTTCAATCTTTATATGCGAGTGGATTCCATGTCAAAATCAATGCTATCATGAAAAAAATTAGTATTATAATAATTTCAATATTTCTAATCTTTTCCTGTCAAAATATTGATAGTAAAACTAATGAAAGTAGGATCACCCAATTCGAAAAATTCTTAGGTAATAATAAAGCAAACGCATTGACTCTAAAAGTAGTTGATTTTGAAAAGTTTTTGCAAACAAATTTATCTGGGATATCAATTGAGAAATCATATGCAAAATATCTTGAAATTATAAAAAGTGGTGCATACGATGAATATAGTTGGAATTACAATGCAACGGAAAAAAAACAAATTAACAAATTATTCGAAAGCAGTGGCTTAAAACAGGAGATTTGGAATTATAATCCTTCATTAACTAATGAAGAATTCCCTTTAAAGACATTTAATAAATTCGGGAAATACTTGAAAGGATTGGAGTTGATTCAGGAATCAGATTCAACCATTATAAATTATATTAAAATAAAAAAGGCTATTGGTGATGTCTCAAAGAACATTTTGGCAGACGGACTTCTAAAAAATAATGTTGATTTTTCAGATTATTTTATTAAGAGAATTATTGTGGTAGAATTTTATCCTGCAAATTAGATATTTAATCCACTGTCACTCTTTCAAATTAGTAATTTACTTTTTATTCGACAAAAGCTTAGCAGCCAAATCGGGTCGGTTCAATTTGTCCAAGGTATTCCGGATCCATTGCCAATTCTCACGTTTGTACCAAAAGAAGAATTTCTTTTGGTTCAGCTTTTCATCTTTGCAGTGCGCCGTATAAACTTCTTTCATGGTATAAGGATCAATCCCCGAATAGTAAATTACGGTTGCAAGGGTCATCGGGGTTGGGGTAAAATCCTGTACCTGCTCCAGTTGAAACCCTAATTCTTTTGTATCGACAGCCAATTCGGCCATTTCAACGTTTGTGCTTGCGGGGTGGCTCGATATAAAATAAGGAATCAATTGCTGCTTTAATCCTGCTTTTGCATTGGCCTGATCAAATATTTTTTTGAATGAATGAAAATGGGTAAATGATGGTTTCCGCATCTGTTTTAAAACCGGCTCGGAAGTATGTTCGGGCGCTACTTTCAATCGGCCCGAAACATGATTTTTCACCACCTGATCGATGTATTCGTTATAGCCGTTTTTCTTGGTTTCTTCGGCAGGGCGATCAACCAGCATATCATAGCGAATACCACTTCCAACAAAGGCTTTTTTAACTTTCGGATGAGCAGCTGCCTTCCGGTAAATATCGCTCATGGGATGATGGTTGGTATCCAGGTTCGGACAGATTTTTGGGAAAATACAACTGGGTCGTAAACAACTATCACAAATCCCCTGATGAATCCCCTTCATCTTGTACATATTTGCCGATGGACCACCCATATCGCTGATATAGCCTTTAAAATCTGGCATTTGCGTAACAGCTTCCACTTCTTTCAAGATCGATTTTTCGGATCGGCTGGCCACAAATTTTCCCTGATGGGCAGAGATGGTACAAAAACTACAACCACCAAAACATCCCCGGTGCGTATTGATCGAATGCCTGATCATTTCGTAAGCCGGAATCGGGCCCCGCTTTTTATATTTTGGATGGGGCAAACGGGTATAAGGCAAGTCGAAAGACGCATCAATCTCGTTTTCGGTCATCACAGGAAAGGGAGGATTCACCACCAACATCTGCTTCCCAACTTTCTGAACAATACGGCGTGCTTGCACTTTGTTTGATTCCTGTTCAATAATTTTAAAATTACTCGCGTAAGCTTTCTTGTCTTTTAAACAATCTTTATGTGAATTAATTTCAACCGTTTCAGAATCCATTATCGGCAAATCCATTTTTTCATCCTGCAAAAAAGCAGTCTGACGAATATCTTTAAGTTCCTGAATTGATTGGTTTTTATTAAGCCTTTCCAGGATTTCTTTCAATGCCTGTTCTCCCATCCCATAAACCAATAAATCGGCTTTAGAATCTTCCAAAATAGATGGCTTTAACTGATCCGACCAATAATCGTAATGCGTTACCCTGCGCAATGAAGCCTCTACTCCACCAATAACGACAGGGATATCCGGATAAATTTTTTTTAAAATATTTGAATAAACTACCGTAGCATAATCAGGCCTAAATCCGGCTTTACCATCGGGTGTATATGCATCGTTCGACCGGATTCGTTTATTGGCGGTATAATGATTTACCATGGAATCCATGCATCCGGCAGTTACGCCAAAAAACAACCTTGGTTTGCCAAGTTTTTTAAAATCGCGTAAATCATCCTGCCAGTTAGGTTGAGGAACAATCGCTATTTTAAATCCGGCTTGTTCAATAATACGGCCAATTACAGCATGGCCAAATGATGGATGGTCTACATAAGCATCTCCTGAAAAAAGGATTACATCCAACTGATCCCAACCCCTCTTTTTTACTTCTTCGAGGGTGGTTGGAAGCCAATCATTAATACTGTATTTTGAACTTAGTTGCTCCATCATAATCGGTCAAAATTACAAATTATTTAGAAGCATTCTATATTTGGAATAGAAATCATTCAAATAAAATACACCAATCTTCTATATTCCAAATAGTTCAAGCCAATACTTCATCCTTGGACCTTAAAGAATATTTTAGAATTAAAAATATTAATGGAATTGGAGGGTTACATTATTGGCATTTTCGGAATTAATCATCAGCTCCCCGCTATTATTAACTTAATTAATTATTACAATGAAGAAAAAATGGAAACTCCTATTGGGAATGCTTATCTTTACTATGCTTGTAACAAATTGTAAAAAAGAAGAATCGGATGGTTCAATCGAAAAAAACAAATTTATTCAGGAAGTGATTGCATTTACAAAAAATGAAGTGTTAATTAAAACTCCGATTAAAGTTCATGAGCTTGAGATTAATGAAAATACGATAGATTTTAAAAACTTGACGGTAATTGAAAATAAATATGCAATAGCCGAATTTAAAGACGCCGGTTTAACTATTAGCCCGGATGAATATTCAATCGTATTGTACTATCTGGAAAAGAAAACAATTATAGCCGCAAATGTGATTAAATTTAAGTCCAATCGTACACCAAATTTTATTAAAGCAAACTTAAGTGAGATATTGTCGTTTGAATATCCTGAATACACAGGAAGCGTTAATATTACAAGTTTGAATGGCAAATTTTTGGCAGAAGTTAAACTAGAAAAAGGTGAAACAATTGCAACCACATCGCTTCAAGGTGAATCTCAAAAAGATTCTGCCAATTCAGAAGCCAATCTTAAAACCGTGGTTTGCATTGAGTGGTTTTTAGTTGTAACAACCTATTACACAATAAGTCCACCAACTATCGTAAAAACATCTTTAGGTATAACTTGCTCTGAAGGAGGTGGAGGCAGTAATAACAATGGTGATCCCGGAGTACCTGATGAAGCGGGTAAGCCTTGCTTTGGCGACCCTATATTAAACCCAACCATTGCTCCCACTCAAAGTGGTAGCTTATATGGTGGCATGTATGGTTGCACAAGAGTCACAACTGAACCAACTAAAATAAATTGCAATATACCTCCTTATAATAGAAAGCATAATGGCATTGATATTGAAGCACCTATTGGTTCAAACATATATTCAATGCATAGTGGAACCATTTACGATACTGGATATTCAGACGACTTAGGACTTTATGTAAGAGTAAAGTCCATTATTGGTGGTAATGAGGTATTGATTCAATATGGGCATCTTAGTCAAATTATCATTTCTCAACCAGGCACACAGGTAACTGCAGGACAAACCATAATTGCTAATTCAGGGAATTCAGGTTATGAAAACACACCAGGAACAACACCACATGTGCATATTCGCGTACATGTAAACTGGATAGAATCAGATCCCATTTCCTTTTTTGGAACCGAAATAAATTCTGATGGAACCATTACAACTCTGTGTACCAATTAAAAATAAATTATAAATTAACATAAACTTAATAATGAAAACAATTATAAAAATTATTGCCTTATTGCTTTTAACCCAAACTGCTGTTGCACAGAAAAAAAGTATTAAAGCAGAACAACTATTTGTAACCAATAAAGTTACCGGTAAATCTTTTAAAATTGGTTCTTCCGTAAATACATTGAAGAACTTTGGTACCTTAATCAAAGCTGACACCCTTGATCTCACTGTTGAAGCTGATGATTATTACATTAAACATACCTTTGATAACATAATTATTTTTGAATCAGTTCAAGGCAAAATTTCCTCGTATGAAACTGGATCAAATGAAATTGCATTGGAGCGAAAAGGGTTATTTTCTATTTCCCCGGGGGATCATTTAGACAAAATTGAATCTCTTTTTCCGGCCGAAGTTAGAGAAGCCAGAATCATAGAAATGACTATGGAAGGGAAATCATTTCTGCTAGTGAATTTGCAATTATCAGGATTCAGTAGTTACGAGAATCGAGAAATTGTTTCAAATAATGAAGGTATTAGTTTATTATTTACTCCTGACACTAAAATTCTCAGTAGAATTAAATTTTGGATTAGGCCGTAACATTTCTGGAGAACCCGGCTCAATAAGCTGGGTTCTTTTCTATCTACTTAAATACTTGAATGAAAACAATTATAAAAATTATTGCCTTATTGCTTTTAACCCAAACAGCTATTGCACAGAAAAAAAGCATTAGAGCAGAACAACTATTTATAACCAATAAGGTTACAGGAAAATCTTTTAAAATTGGTACTTCGGTAAACACATTAAAAAACTTTGGTACCTTAATCAAAGTTGACACCCTTGACCTCACTGTTGAATCTGATGATTATTACATTAAACATACCTTTAATAACATAATTATTTTTGAATCAGTTCAAGGCAAAATTTCCTCCTTTGAAACTCAATCCAGTGAAATTGCCATTGAAAGAAAAGGGATGTTCTCGTTTTCACCGGGTGATCATATAAATAAAATAGCTGCTATATTTCCAGAAGAAGTAAATAGTGCTGAAATTATTCCAAGTCACGGAATAGAAAGAACACCTTATTTAACTGTTTGGATACAATTATTAGCTCACGATAAAACTAGCAATCAATATGTAACTAATTATTATGAAGGTGTTGGCCTACTATTCGATCCTGAAACTAAAATCTTAAAAGAAATCTACTATTGGATTAGACCTTAATTTTTCTGGAGAACCCAGCCCAAATAAATGGGTTGGGTTCTTTTCAATAATTTACCAATTCATTTATATTGTATGACTATTCTGTCTTACAAATCTTTTTAATGGATTGAACAAAGGGCTTGATAATTCCTTTTTCGGTAATAAATCCGGTAATAAATTTTGCCGGAGTAACATCAAAAGCAGGATTTTCGGCATGCGACCCGGGAGAGGCTACACGGATTTTACTCATGTTTCCATTTGCATCAATTCCGGTTTGGTACAACACTTCATCTTCACTTCGGCTTTCCAGTTCTATATCCATACCATTATGACAATTTAAATCAAAAGTAGAGGTAGGTGCAGCCACATAAAATGGTATGCCATATTCTTTAGCCACAATTGCCTTTTCAAGCGTGCCGATTTTATTGGCTACATCTCCATTACGTGCAATACGATCGGCTCCAACAATCACAAAATCGACCAGTTTTCGTTTCATAAAATAGGCTCCAGCATTATCAGGAATGATTATATGATCTATCTTTTCGTTCTTCAGTTCCCAGGCAGTAAGTTTAGCTCCCTGATTACGGGGGCGGGTTTCATCCACATAAACAAATACTTTTTTACCCTCCTTATTTGCCATATAAATGGGAGAAAGCGCAGTTCCGTAGTTTACAAAAGCCAACCATCCGGCATTACAATGCGTCAAAATTCTTACCTCATCACCGAATAGTTCGGCTCCAAATTTACCAATCAGTCGCGAATCACGAGCATCTTCTTCGGCAATAAGCTGTGCTTCCTTTACTGCATCTTCTGCCGAATTTTTCCCTGCACGAAACACTTTATCTACTGCATAAAATAAATTATAGGCAGTTGGGCGGGTTGCTTCTATTTCTTCTTTGGCCTGCATCACAAAATCCCAGTAACCTTCAGCTGGTGCATGCATAAATGCCTGTGCCATTGCAAAACCCGCTGCAGCACCAATAGCTCCGGCACCCCTAACAATCATTGTTGTAATCGCAAAGCAAGTTTCAAAATAGGTACTGGCTTCATGAATTTTAAACTCGAAAGGAAGTAAATTCTGCTCGATCATAAAGACCGTAGTTCCTTCCATCCAAATGGTGCGGTATTCCTGACCGTCAACTTTCATCTTTAAACTATCATTTCTTTTGGTTAGATGTTTATATGTTAATTAACTAATTTTTAAAACACGTATCTAATTGAAAATGCACCGGAATCAGCCCAAACCCCTGTGTATCCAATTAAGTTTAACGCCGGTTTCCAATCAAGTGAAATACTTAGGGGAAACTCCGGAAAAGTATATTCAATCCCCAAAACTGCATCCACTCCGATGATTGGAGAACTTACATCGCCTTCATCCCACCATGATGCATGTTTTGGTGTATTCCATATGCCCACATGTCCTCCGGCACCATAATACCAATTCAACCCTTCGGTATTGAATTCGTTGTCAAACTCATAAAGTGCAGTAATGAGTATTCCGCCCCACCTGCCGGCAATTATTCCTTCAATGGCATTAGTAGAACTTACAAAGTGCTTAATCGTGAATCCATTGGATAAACCACCCCTGAAACCAATTCCTGTATTATAATTTTGGGCATCCACAGATTCCGAAAAGGCCATTAATAGCATGATTACTAAAACAATTTTTTTCATTTTTTAAATTTTATTTTTTAAAAGAAGATTTCAAATTAATTCCAGGCTTGATTCATCAACATTGAAAGTGGAAGTGTGCAAACCGGAATTTATTCCTTTGGCCTCATTTTTTACACCCAGGCGATAGAAACAACTTGGCACTGCCTGAGCAAAATAAGCAAAATCTTCAGCCGTCATCCTTAAATCCAACTCAACAACGTTTTCTTCTCCCATATATTCTTTGGCATAATTAAAACTTCTACCTGTCAACGCCTCATCATTTACCAAAAAAGGATATCCTTTATCGATAAATACATCACAGTCACCCCCGTAAGCCTGAGCAATAGATTTGGCCATAGTTTCTATTTTTTGATGTGCCAATGCACGCCAATCTTCATCAAACGTTCTGAAGGTCCCTTTAAGTGTTACTTCATTAGGGATCACATTATAAGCACCATTGGCAATAAAACGACCAAAAGATAAAACTGTAGGAACATTAAAATGTGCATTTCTGCTTACGATTTGTTGCATCGCTACAACAATTTGCGAAGCAATAAGTACCGGATCGACCAAAGCATAAGGGATAGCTCCATGACCGCCTTTACCTTTCACCGTTATATTAATTTCATCGGCCGAAGCCATATATTTACCAGCCCGGATGCCTACTTTACCGGCTTCCAAATCGGGATAAACATGCTGCCCGAACATAAACTCTGGTCGTGGATTTTCCAAAACACCTGCTTCAATCATCGGCTTGGCGCCACCCGGGATTTTTTCTTCGGCAGGTTGGAAAATAAGTTTAACCGTACCTTCAAATTCGCCTTTTAAATCATTTAAAATTTTAGCTGTTCCGATTAATGAAGAAGAATGAACATCATGCCCACAAGCATGCATCACTCCTGGATTTAAAGACTTATATGGAAGGTCATTATTTTCCTGAATAGGCAAGGCATCAATATCCGCACGCAGGGCAATCACCTTTTTATCAGGATTTTTGCCTTTGATTGTCGCAACCAAACCCGTATTAAAAATTCCTGTCTGAACTTCTATTCCTAAATTTCTAAGGGTATCGGCAATATATTCAGCTGTTTTATATTCTTGATTTGATAATTCGGGATTTGCATGTAAATGCCTCCTGATTTTTACCAATTCATCCTTATAATCAGATGCGATCTTTTTTATTTTGTCTTTTAATGATTTCATTTAATAAAATATGAGGGGGCAAAATTACAAAATTTGCAGATTCCTAATCAAATTTGCTTTTGTGCACTTATAAACAAATAAAAAAATTCTATTAGTTAATTAATCCATTCCAGAAACAAGGAATTTCGTCAACTTTATTTCAGCTTAATCGCTGAAAATCGAATTTTTATTATTCTACCCCTCTGTCAGTCATCCGACTGACATCTCCCCTATTCAGGGGAGAATAAGAGGAACCCTGAAGCAGAGCTTCGGGGAATTAATTGATTGAAATCGAAACCAGATTAATCAGGCAAACGACTGCAGGTCGAACAACCTTTTATAAACTCCACCTTGCGCCAATAATTCAGCATGTTTACCCCTCTCAACGATTTCACCCTGACTGATGACAACTATTTCGTCGGCAAATTGAATGGTAGAGAGACGATGCGCAATAACGATGGAAGTTCGGTTCTGCATGAGTTTTAAGAGCGCATCCTGAACCAAACGTTCGGATTCCGTATCAAGTGCTGAGGTGGCTTCATCCAAAATAAGTATCGGAGGATTCTTTAAAACAGCCCTTGCAATGCTAATCCGCTGTCGCTGACCACCGGAAAGTTTCACGCCCCGATCTCCAATATTTGTATGGTAACCATGCTCCATCTTTGAAATGAATTCGTGCGCATTGGCGACTTTTGCGGCAGCAATTACATCTTCTTCATTTACATTTTCGGTACCCATGGTAATATTTCCCATCACCGTATCATTGAAAAGGATGGTTTCCTGTGATACAATTCCCATGAGCCCTCTCACATCGTCGATTTTAAATTCTTTTAAACAGGTCCCGTCGATTAATATTTCGCCGGAGGCACAATCGTAAAAGCGGGGCAATAAATCAACAAAGGTAGATTTTCCGCCACCTGATGGCCCAACCAGCGCAATGGTTTTTCCTTTTTCAATCTTTAAAGAAATATTTTTAAGAACGGCAGCTTTGTCGTAAGAAAAACTGACATCTTTATATTCAACTGCCGATTTAAATTCACTGATTGTTTTTGGATTTTCGATTTCCACAATCACTTCTTCTGCATCCAATACTTCATGAATCCGCTCAACTGACGCTCCCCCCTTTTGAATATTATAAATAGCTGTTGTCATTGATTTAGCAGGAGGGATGAGTTGAGAAAAAATAATCAGATAAGTCATAAACATGGCTGCATCAAGCTCGGTTTCGGGACTGAGCACCAATCGGCCCCCGAACCATAGCACAATAACCATCACGATGGTGGATAAAAATTCACTGATTGGCGAAGCTAAATCGCGTTTACGATACAAACGTACCATTGTTCTGGTATAATACTGATCGGAAGTTTTAAAATTATTATCGCTGAGATTAATGGCGTTAAATGCTTTGATGATCCTTAAACCCGAAATGGTTTCTTCGATGATTGACAGGAGCACTCCCAACTGTTTTTGCCCCTTCTCAGAGGATCTTTTCAGACTTTTCCCGATCCTGCCTATAATAAAACCACTGATCGGAAATAAAACCAACACAAATAAGGTAAGTGGCGCATTAATTACCAAAAGGGCTATGAAATAAACGATGATATTGATCGGATCACGGAACATCATCTCCAATGAACTCATGATCGACACTTCGACTTCCTGAACATCGGCTGTCATACGTGAAATAATATCTCCTTTTTTTTGTTCGCTGTAATATGAGAGTGGAAGGATCAATATTTTGCGATACATTTTATTTCTTAAATCCCTTACCACATTGCTCCGGATTGGGGCCAGATAAAACGAAGCGAGGTAACGGAACAGATTTCTGAGAAAAAAAAGTACAGCAATCGAAATACAAATATAGAGCAACACCTGCATCTCACCCTGCTCCACAATTAACTTTTCTATCTGGTAGTAAAAATATTCCTTGACCGAATTAAAATACTCCTTCAGTGAATTGAAATTAAAACCGACGATTTCAACAATCTCAACAGGAACTTTATCATCTGTAATTTCAGCACCTTTTTCAGCAAGGTCGGTTGTTTTAAAAAGAATATTTAAAATTGGGATAAATAAAGTGAACGAAGCTAAAGAAAACAAAATGGCTAAAATATTGAATCCTATATTTAGCAAGGCTTTGCCCCAATAAGGAATAACGTATCTTAATATTTTGAACAGATTCTTCATGATATGCAAATATAATTAAAATGCCATATAGGCATTCTTTCTACTTTGTTTATCTTTACTGAAATGTAGTATTTTTGCATTATGGAATCAAAACGACAAAATCGAATTTCGAAATTGCTTCAGAAAGATCTGGGGGAAATTTTACAATATGACAGTAAGGCGCTTTATGCCGGAGCAATGATCACCGTTACAAAAGTTACGGTCAGCCCCGACCTTTCATTTGCCAAAACATTTGTGAGTATTTTTTCGCCGGGGGCAGATAACTCAGAAATATTGGAAAAAATAAAAGAACACAAAAAAGAAACACGGCACAAACTGGCAGGACGAATCAAAAATCAGTTGCGGGTAGTGCCCGAATTGCAGTTTCATATCGACGATTCACTCGATTATATTGAGAACATCGAAAATTTACTTAAAACCCCTTAATTTTTGAATTTTTCGTTTTACATAGCGAAACGTTATTTAGTCTCAAAGAAATCGCATAATATCATTAATATTATTTCAGGGATTTCTGTTGCAGGAATTACCATTGGCACCATGGCCCTGATCATTATTTTGTCGGTGTTTAATGGCTTTGAAGGTCTGGTAATTTCACTCTTTAATAATTTCAATCCCGATTTGGTGATTACTCCTAGCGAAGGAAAAACCATTAAACAATCGCAATTCCCATCCACCGAAATAAAAGCCATTAATGGTGTAGCACATTATATGGAAGTGATCGAAGAAAATGTGTTGGTCCAGAGCGGGGATAAGCAACATTTTGCCAACATCAAGGGTGTAAGCAATCAATATGCAGAGATGTCGGGCATTGATTCCTGTATGATCGACGGAGAATTCAAGCTCAAACAGGGTGGGTTAAATTATGCCGTCATTGGTTCAGGGGTGGCTTATTATCTGGATTTTAGAATCAAATTGGAAGAACAGGCAATCAGTATTTTAGCACCGCGAAAAAGCAGAGGTTTTAACCTCAATCCCGAACAGGATTTCAGTCGCCAAAACATTTTGGTTTCGGGCGCATTTATGGTTGAACAGAATTTTGATTCAAAATATATTTTTGCCCCGTTCACCTTTGTGAAAGAAATATTGCAATATGACGATGAGATCAGTTATGTTGAAATCGGGCTTGGGAAAGAAGCTAATTCAGATCAGGTTCAATCCAAAATTAAAAGCCTTTTAGGCCCAGATTTTAAAGTAAAAAATCGATTCGAACAGCAGGAATTGCTGTATAAAATCATGAAATCGGAAAAGTGGGCCATCTTTCTTATTCTGACTTTCATACTGCTCATTGCCACTTTTAATGTTATCGGGTCGTTGAGTATGCTCATCCTCGACAAGAAAAAAGACATTGCCGTATTGCAAAGTATGGGTGCAAACAATCAATTGATCCGGAAAATTTTTTTATTTGAAGGGAGTTTAATTTCGATGATAGGTGCCCTTAGTGGATTAATTTTAGGCACCATCATTTGCGTGTTGCAAATGCAATTCGGGCTTGTTGGTTTAGGTGATGCCAATGGAGCATTCATCGTCAATTCCTATCCCGTGATTTTGCAATGGACCGATTTCATTTACGTCTTTTTCACCGTTTTTATCATTGGCATGGTCGCGGCATGGATTCCTACCCGTAGGATTTCACAACAGTACCTTGATGTGAAATTGGGTTAAGAAAAATGAGGTTAACTAATCAAGTTTCCCTTCCAGCCAATGAATGATATTTAATAATAATTGAAAATTTTCAGGGGCCATATCGCCATTCATTCCAACCCTTATTTTTTGCGGTCCTGCAAGCTGAGCAGAAAACATAGCGGCTTCGCCAAATGCCACAACTTTTCCTTTTCCATACTTTTTATAAGCTCCCTGTGCAAGTCCTTTGGCATTGATCCTGGGGGATTTCGCTTCAAATACCCATGCCGTATCCGGGATGATGTTTACATACTTTTCTCCGAAAATTAAAACAGGAATCGCATCAGTGGGTATTTTAAAACCTTGTCCGGTAAATGTTGCAATCTGTTCGACACGCTCCTCATGATTCCTTCCATTGGTAATAATGCTTTCAAAAAGGGTCCCTTCCTTCAGATTAAAAAAAGCCGGCCCGGGAGATAAGGTATCCATCACAAATCCGTTGGAAAATTTAAACCCGAATGTTGCAGCCAAGTCGGTTGCAGCACCTCCAAAGGGCATATGGTCGGCAATTAAAAATAAACTTCCCCCATCATTCACCCATTTCTTTACTACTTCTATTTCAGTTTTTGTAAATGCAGAAGGGGTCGGTACATACCAATTTTGTTCATTTATTTCGTTGATCGCATTTGAAATAACAAGGATTTTTCCTTTCAATAATTCATCCTCATTAAACTCACCCTTATATTCCGTTACTACATAGCCATCCTTTTCCAGAAGGTTCGCGAAGGATTGATATCTGCCTTCTTTTGTATGGAAATTATAATGACCCTCGTCAATGAATACAATCGGTCCTTTTCCTATTTCATAAACAGGGTCCGGGATATTAGGATGATAGTTTGTATCTGCAATCTGCTGTGCAAATGTCCAATTAGCTATAAAAAAGACAAAAACAATTAGACCTAATTTTTTCATGTGTTTATCATTTATTTTTTATTACTACAAGGGATGCTAAGATAATCGTCCTCGCTTTGTGTTGAACTGTTTTTATTAGCTTTTCTAAATGATTTTTTGCCGGTGTTACTTAAAATAAAGAACCCGATTATTGCTGAAATTAATGATCCGATAAGAATCCCAATTTTAGCTGAGTCAATATAAATCAGACTGCTTTCAAAGGCCAAACTTGCTATAAATATAGCCATCGTAAATCCAATTCCCGCCAAAAAAGAAACGCCAATAATATGCCAGTGTGTTATTTCTTCCGGAATCTCTACTATTCTTAACTTTTTAGCGATCATGACCACCAGTGAAATGCCAATACTTTTTCCTAATACAAGACAAATAATTATATTCCAGATTAAAGGTTGTTCCATGCTGGTATCTCCATTGATAACAACTCCGGCATTGGCTAAGGCGAATACCGGAATAATAAAATAGGCAACCCAATCGTGCAATTTATGTTCCAAATGCTGAAGTGGTGATTGATATCTGTTGGTCCAATCATCCAGATCTTCAATTTGTTCAATTTGCTCCTTACATAAAATTGGTTTTTTCGAAACAGCGGCTTTTTTAATATTATTGGTTATGTTCACCAGTTTATCAAGAAAGGTTGGTGTATCAATTTTTTGCCTGACAGGAACTGAGAAGGCTAAAAGAATTCCAGCAATTGTTGGATGAATGCCCGATTTTAAAAAGAGTACCCAAATTGCGATCCCAAAAATAATAATCAGGAATTTTGAATAAAATCCTTTAAGGGATAAGAAGTATAAAAGCCCCAATAAAGCCATCGCCACGAGAAGTAAAACAATGTTAACGTTTCCGCTATAAAAAACTGCAATAACCAGGACAGCTCCAATATCGTCCACAATGGCAAATGCGGTCAGAAATAATTTAAGGCTCAGTGGAACCCTATCACCTAATACTTTCAGAACTGCCAGTGAAAAAGCAATGTCTGTAGCCATCGGGATTCCCCATCCTACGCTTGTTTCAACTTTATTATTTAGCATAAAAAACATTAAAACCGGAATCAACATTCCTCCAAGCGCCCCAAAAAGAGGGAAAGCAACCTTTTTAACCGAATTTAATTCTCCAATTAAAAATTCCCTTTTTATTTCCAGGCCAATTAAGAAAAAGAAAATGGCCATCAACCCATCATTTACCCATAGTAATAATGGTTTACTTAGTTCGAAGTTTTGGGCAGTAAATCCAATTTTATATTGCCAAAGCGATTGATAAGATTCGCGGAAAGGTGAATTTGCCCAAAGCAGTGCAATGATCGTAGCAATCAATAACAATACGCCACTGAAACTTTCAATGTTAACAAATTTTTGAAAAGGTGACAATATACTTTTTTGAATCATTTATGTCCGTTCTGGAGTGTTATTAGCATTCAAATATATGCAAATCCTAGTATTTCATTTACAGATTCCTCAATAAAATCAATTCTAATGATTTAAAATAAGGCGTAATTAGGGGCCTATTAACAAGTCTAAAAAAATCACGGGTATGAAAGCCCAAAGTCCCGAGAATTCGTTAGAAACTAATTCCGCAGCAGAGCCGTGGGGTATTACCCTCCGACTTCGTCTGGATTGTTCGTCTTGCAAATTTCAGTTCGCTTACTCCTGAAATTTGAGTCTCACGAATAAATTACGCGATATAAACCTCCAAAATTTTTGCTTTTGGGGCAGGAATTATTTTAACCTCATTCATGATGGCAGGAATCAGAATCGTTTCCCCTTTTTTGGCATTCAATTTTTCGTTGTCATACATTAATACAAAACTACCTTCAATACACAAATAAATAACGAAGGAATCAAGTACGCTGTAATCCTTGCTTAACGGAAC
This sequence comes from Bacteroidetes bacterium HGW-Bacteroidetes-17, assembly GCA_002840985.1. Taxonomy (GTDB): domain Bacteria; phylum Bacteroidota; class Bacteroidia; order Bacteroidales. The sequence continues at coordinate 6,234 of PHDM01000095.1, read as the reverse complement.
ATCCAGATCGATTAAATTTGTTGTGAAGTACTTACTCTTCACAACTTTTGTAGTCTTGTTTTTTTCGGCTGAATAATCTGTTTTATAATTCTTTTCAACTTTAAAATCGATGGCATCCAGAGCTTCATCAACGTGCAATTCTCGCATGAGGCCATCTACCCCGATCCTGTCCCAATCATAAATGCGATAGGTAGTATCGGATGTTTGTTGAATTTCAGCTAAAAGAATACCCGGGCCGATGGCATGCACCCTGCCTGCAGGAACATAAAACACATCCCCGGCTTTCACCTTTTCTGCGTTCAATACCGATTTTAATTTTTTATCATTGAGCAGTTCCTGATATTCATTCCTTTTGATTTCCTTATTAAAACCCAAAATAATTTCGGCATCTTTTTCTGCATCCAATAAATACCACATTTCAGTCTTCCCTCTATCCAGTCCTCTTTTTTGGGCCAACTCATCATCGGGATGAACCTGAATGGACAGCCAGTCGTTTGAATCAATGATTTTAACCAGGATCGGAAACTGATCTCCAAACTCTTCATAATTCTTTTCACCAACCAATTCACCCATGTAAATTTCAACCAGTTCATTGAGCTCGTTCTCGGCTAAAAATCCGTTAACGACCACACTCTGATCCCCTTCAACACCCGATAATACCCAGGCTTCCCCACAGTTACCAAGGGGTGAAAAATCCATTCCCATCACTGTTTTAATCTTCTGACCTCCCCAGATTTTATCTTTATAAATTGAATTAAATTTTAGCGGGTATAACGATTTCATATTCATTTTGCTAACTTTGGTTTAATTAACAAAAATAAGAAAATTGTCGATGAAAAGTGTGAGCGTATTTTGTGGTTCATCAATGGGGAATCAGGAAATTTTTAAAGAAGAAGCCAAAAAACTGGCACTGTATTTTTGCGCCAATGATATTGAACTTACCTATGGTGGATCAAATGTTGGGATTATGAGTATTTTGGCGGATACCATGCTTGCAAATGGTGGAAGGGTAGTTGGTGTGATCCCTCAATTTTTAATCGATATTGAGGTTGGGCATACCAAGCTGAGTAAACTTCATGTGGTTAATTCGATGCAGGAAAGAAAAGTTTTATTGGCTGAAATTTCGGATGCATTTATAGCCTTTCCGGGAGGAGTAGGAACTTTAGACGAATTATTCGAGATGATGGTGATGACTCAATTACGCGTTCACGATAAACCAATTGGAATTTTAAATGTGGACGGGTTTTTCGATCACCTACTGAAATTTCTTGATCATGCAGTCGACCGGGGCTTTATTCGTGCCGAACACCGCGATAATTTAATGGTGAGTGATCAAATTGATTCGCTCATGGAAAAGTTGAAAGGATTTGAACCGGTTAAAATGACACACTGGATCAGTGAGATTAAAGAGGAAAGCACTTAGATTGATTATTTTTGATTGATTAATGATTATTGATTTTTAAGATTTCATTAATTCATAAGTCTTGTGTATTGATACTGATTGCTGGGAGCTTGTTGCTGGTTCCTAGTTGCTTGTTAAGTTTTAATCAAAACTTGAATCTTGTGTCTTGAATCTTGTGTCTTGAATCTTGTGTCTTGAATCTTGTGTCTTGAATCTTGTGTCTGGAATCTTGTGTCTGGCATCTAAAATCTAACTCATGAAAAAAGCAGCTTTCTTCGAAAAACTTGGGCAAAAGAAAGTAAGATGTAATCTATGCCCACATCATTGCTTGATAGGTGATGGTAAGTCAGGCATTTGTTTGGTGCGTAAAAATATCGGAGGGGATTTATTTTCTGAAAACTATGAAAAACTCAGTGCTATCTCAACAGATCCCATCGAAAAAAAACCTCTATATCATTTTTACCCCGGCAAAAAAATCCTTTCAATAGGCAGCGTTGGCTGCAATTTGAAATGTAAATTCTGCCAGAATTATGAAATTTCACAGGTTACGGTTGATGAATTTGCTTTTTTAAAAAGTTATACTTCCGAAGAAATTGTGCAAATGGCACTCGAAAAAGCTGAAAATATTGGCTTGGCGTACACCTATAATGAACCCATCATCTGGTACGAATTTGTCCTTGAAACTGCACGACTGGCTCATCAACATGGATTAAAAAATGTATTTGTAAGCAATGGATTTATAAACCCGGATCCGCTAAATATCCTGATAGGGTTTATGGATGCTTTTAGTATTGACTTGAAAGGATTTACCGAAGACTTTTATAAAAACCTCACTTCCTCCGGGTTAGCTCCCGTTTTAAAAAGCATTAAACAAATTAAGAAAGCTGATAAGCATATTGAATTGACCAATTTGGTCATCCCTGGATTAAACGATGATGAAGAAAAGTTTATAGAAATGATTGATTGGATCGCGGAAGAAATTGGGGAGGATACCGTGCTTCATATCTCACGTTATTTCCCGATGTTCAAGATTAAAAACCTTCCTACTCCTGAATCAAAACTTGAATCGCTGTATGAAATTGCCCGACGTAAACTTACATATGTTTATCTTGGTAACATGAAAACTTTAGAAGGACAAAATACCCTTTGCCCTAATTGTAATGCTCAGTTAATTTCCCGCTCAGGGTATATCACAAAGATTGAACAAATAGATAAATCAGGAAATTGTGCTCATTGCGGTCAACAAATCCTTAAATACTATTCGTCATGAAAATCAGGAAAGCTGCACACTCAGGCAGATTTTATCCTGCCACTCAACAAGAAATTATCAAGTTGTACAAAAAGATTCTCGCCGTTGAGGAAAAAAACATCAACTATGCACTTGCAAATGCAAATCCAATCGGGGCCATTGTTCCTCATGCGGGTTTTATCTATTCAGGTTATCAGGCCATTCACGTGTTTGAAATATTAAAAAACCTGGAACAAAATCTTGATACCATTTTTATTATCAATCCGAATCACACAGGTTATGGTCCTCCAATTGCAACTGATGAAAATGATGCTTGGGAAACTCCTTTTGGCAATGTAAATCTTGATATGGATTTAGTGAATTCTTTAGGATTTACTAAGTCGGAAGCAGCGCATTTGTACGAGCATGCTGCCGAAGTGATGCTGCCATTTTTGAAATATGTGCTGGGTTATGATTTTAAAATTGTCCCCATCACCATGTCGGTACAAGATTTAGCAAACGCCAAATTGATTGCCTCGGCCATTACTAAATCAGTTAAACTAAGTAGCAAAAACGTTTTCTTTATTGCCTCTTCCGACTTTTCGCATTTTCTAAGTCCCGAAAGAGGAAAGGAGATGGATGATTATGTATTAAAAGAAATTTACAAGCTCAATTCAAAAGGGGTTGAAACGCAGGTAAATTCGAAAAACATTTCAGTTTGTGGTTTTGGCCCCATCATGAGCCTGATCGAATATGCTAAACTGACTTCAGAAAATCCAAAACTTACTTTATTGAAAAGAGGGCATTCAGGCGAGGTTCATTCCTCTGATGAAGTGGTGAACTATGTTTCGATACTATTCTATGAATAAGGTGTTTGGTGTTAATGTGTTTAAGTGCTTTATTGTTCCATTGTTTCACTGTTCGATTGTTTCATTGTTAAAAGCTATCTCAACAATCGTATTACTATGTATGACAATTGTATGTCCACTGAATGTCAAAAAGCGTTAGGGTGTTAGAGTGTTAACGTGTTTAAGAGCTTTATTGTTTCATTGTTCGATTGTTTCATTGTTAAAAGCTACCTCAACAATCGTATTACCATGTATTACAACTTATGACAATTGTATGTCCACTGTATGTCAAACAAATAATGTCTGAATAATAATTTCTACGTATGTCGCATCTTCAAATTTCTTTTCACTAAATTTACCCCATGATCATAATCGGCATAACAGGCACTTTAGGTGCAGGAAAAGGAACCATCGTTGATTATCTGGAAAACGAAAAAGGGTTTACTCATTATTCGGTACGCGGTTTTTTGATTGAAGAAATCAAACGTCGGAAGTTGGAAATAAACCGCGATTCGATGACCAATGTTGCCAATGAATTGAGAGCAGCCAATTCTCCATCCTATGTCATTGATCAGTTATACAATCAGGCTGTTGAAATAGGCGCTAATTGTATCATCGAGAGCATTCGTACCGAAGGTGAAATTACCTCTTTACGAAAAAAGAAAAACTTCTATTTATTGGCAATTGATGCAGAAAGCAAGATCCGGTTTGATCGCATCAAACTCAGAAAATCGGAAACAGATCACATTTCATATGAAACCTTTCTTCAAAACGAAGAAAGAGAATTTGAATCGGATGATCCGAACAAACAAAACCTAAAACGCTGTATTGAGTTGGCTGATTTTGTCCTGACTAACAATGGAAACATCACTCAATTGTATAAGCAAGTAGATCAGATCATGTTGAATATTTTATAATTAAAGGATTATGAGCAAACCGAATAATACACATAAACGACCCAGCTGGGATGAATATTTTATCGGGATGGCCGATGCAGTTTCGAAACGTGCAACCTGCGACCGGGGAAGAAGCGGTTGTGTAATTGTTCGGGACAGGCAAATGCTGGTTACAGGTTATGTGGGTTCCCCAAAAGGATTGCCTCATTGTGATGAGGTGGGCCATTTATTTAAAAAACTTCATCATGAAGATGGGACAGTGACCCAACATTGCGTTCGTACCGTTCATGCGGAACAAAATGCGATTTGTCAGGCCGCTAAATTGGGCATCGCACTCGAAGGCTCAACGCTCTATTGCCGGATGACCCCTTGTCGTACCTGTGCCATGCTCATTATCAATTGTGGCATCGTAAGGGTGGTTTGTGAAAAAAGATATCACTCCGCTACCGAATCGGAAGAAATGTTTAAAGAAGTTGGGATTAAACTGGATTATTTTAGTCAGGATATTGAAAAATACGAAAGGCAGTAAATTAATTTGATGACCTGCTTGCAGCAGGCAAGTGAGATGATTTGCTAATTTGAAAATTTAATTTATTTGAATGTAATTAACAATTGTATTACTTTTTATGAATCCAAAAACTAAAATTTAACTCAGGTATATCTATTACTTCCAACTCTTCATCTATTTCATTTTGTGCTTTGGATTAAATCCTTATTTTTACGGCAAAAAAATATATCTGTGCTAAAAAAATATCTTCTCTTCGTCTTTTTGGTTTTATTCGTAAAATTGTCATTTTCTCAAATAGCAGCCGATTATCAATTCAAAGAAACTGATTTTAAGGTAACCTTTCCATCGATTATCGTTCAGCATGTGGATATTGATATTGAAATTATTCCCTCTCCCGAGATTCAGAAATTAATGCAAAATGCTGATTTTCCCAAAATCTTATTGAACGGAAAATCGGTTGAAGCAGAATTAAAAGATGGAGTGATCCATATCCCTTTCAAATACCTTAAAAAAGAAACAACCCATATTCAAATTGGCAGTTTTGATTTTTCAAAAACCAATTCTCCGATTCCGCTCTGGATGTCGATATTTCCGCCTTTAATAGCTATATTGATGGCCTTATGGATCCGTGAAGTTTATTCAGCTTTATTTATTGGAATACTTTTCGGGACAACCATCATCTACTTTTATCAGGGCAGTAATTTATTTGTTGCCGTTTTCCAGGGCATTTTTTCTTTTATCGATACTTATCTTATTACAACGCTTAGCGATCGGGGGCATTTATCAATTATCATCTTCTCATTGCTAATTGGGGGCATGGTAAATCTGATTACTAAAAACGGAGGAATGAAAGGGGTTGTAAATGTTTTATCAAGATATGCGAAGAGTCCACAATCGGGCCAATTAGTTACCTGGATAATGGGTGTTGCCATATTTTTTGATGATTACGCCAATACACTCGTGGTAGGAAATACCATGCGTCCGGTTACAGATAAACTTAGAGTTTCGAGAGAAAAGCTGGCCTATATAGTTGACTCAACGGCGGCTCCTGTTGCTGCTATTGCTTTTATCACCACCTGGATAGGCGCAGAAATAAGTTATATTCAAAATGGGATCGATACACTCAATCTGGACGAAAGTGCTTATAATGTTTTTCTTAATTCATTGGTTTATTCATTTTATCCTGTGTTTACTTTAATTTTTATTTTAATACTGATTTACAGAAATGTTGATTACGGTCCGATGCTTAAAGCCGAACGAAAAGCAAGAACGGTAGGCATAACAGAACAAGCAGTAAATCAAGGATTTTCAAATGATTTACAGATTTCAGATGCCATAAAAGCACGATGGTA
>PHDM01000094.1 GCA_002840985.1 Bacteroidetes bacterium HGW-Bacteroidetes-17 | reverse complement strand
CGTGGAATTGACAAGGCTGTTATTGAGGTTGTTAAATCTCTTAAACAACAAACCAAACAAATTGGCGACAGTACTGAAAAAATTGAACAAGTTGCATCTATCTCTGCTAATAACGATGGTACCATTGGCAAATTAATCGCTGAGGCGATGAGCAAAGTCAAAAAAGAAGGAGTTATTACCATTGAAGAAGCAAAAGGAATTGAGACCTATGTGGATGTTGTTGAAGGTATGCAATTCGATCGAGGATATATCTCTCCTTACTTTGTAACCAATACAGAGAAAATGGAAGCTGTTTTCGAAGATCCTTACATTTTGATTTATGATAAAAAAATCAGTGTAATGAAAGATTTGCTTCCGATTCTGGAGAAATCAGTACAAACCGGTCGTGCACTTATTATCATTGCAGAAGATATCGACGGTGAAGCTTTGGCTACATTGGTTGTAAATAAAATCAGAGGCTCATTAAAAGTTGCAGCTGTTAAAGCTCCGGGTTTTGGTGATCGCAGAAAAGAAATGCTGGAAGACATTGCCGTTCTGACAGGTGGAACCGTTATCTCAGAAGAGAAAGGGTATAAATTGGAAGATGCAGATCTTTCATTTCTAGGAGAAGCTGATAAAGTTTCAATTGATAAAGACAACACTACCATTGTTAATGGTAAAGGTGAAAAAATCAACATCGATGGACGGGTAAATCAAATCAAAGCTCAAATCGAAACTACAACTTCTGATTACGACAAAGAAAAACTTCAGGAAAGATTGGCAAAACTTGCCGGTGGTGTTGCAGTTATTTATGTTGGTGCTGCAAGTGAAGTTGAAATGAAAGAGAAAAAAGATCGTTTTGACGATGCATTGAATGCAACCAGAGCTGCGATCGAAGAAGGAATTATTCCAGGTGGGGGTGTTGCTTACTTGCGAGCGATCGAATCGATCAGAAACTTAAAAGGTGCAAATGACGATGAAGAAACAGGTATTGCAATTATAATGAGAGCCCTGGAAGAACCACTTCGCCAAATAGTTGAAAATGCAGGAATGGAAGGATCTGTTGTTGTACAAAAAGTTTCGGAAGGAAAAGGTGATTTTGGTTTCAATGCAAGAACTGACGTATATGAAAACCTTTACGAAGCCGGAGTAATTGATCCTACTAAAGTAGCACGTGTTGCTCTTGAAAATGCTGCTTCAATAGCAGGGATGTTACTAACAACCGAATGTGTTTTGGTAGAACATAAAGACGAAAATGCTGCACCTGCTATGCCAATGGGTGGCGGAATGCCAGGTGGTATGGGTGGAATGTACTAACAAATCCCAAAAATTAACAACAAAAAGCCGTTCAGTTTCTGGACGGCTTTTTTATGGATATCCAGAAAATATGGACTACGTAAAATTTATTACAAATGATATTAGAACGCTACCAACAATCAGACTTCGAAACTTAAACTGGCATTAAACGATCTAAAAACCTTATTTAGAAACGTTCCATCATTATAATAAAACAATTATCTTTGCATTTGAAAATAAGCATGTATATTTAATTAGCATAAAGACAAAAATCAATCTATGTATCTTAACAATACAATCAAAGGATTTTCGAAGCTCACAAAAGATGAAAAATTGGAATTGGTAGCCAGTTATTTCCCGGATTCAGATCTGGCAATAAATGAGCTTAAAACCTTTTGGCATCCCGATAAAAAAACACAAAAACTTTTTGATGAGTTTAGTGAAAATACAATTTCTAATTTCTACGTACCATTTGGAATTGCACCCAATATGATGATCAATGCCAAGAATTATATGGTACCAATGGTGATCGAAGAAAGTTCGGTAATTGCAGCTGCATCAAGTAGTGCAAAGTTTTGGGCAGAAAGAGGAGGTTTTAAATCGAAAATAATTGCGACCGAGAAAATTGGACAAGTTCATTTTTTATGGAGCGGGAACATTGAAAAATTAAACAAACATTTACCTTCATTAAAGGAAGAACTCATTAACGGAACCAAACACATTACTTCCCGCATGGATGAGAGAGGAGGTGGAATCACAAATATTGCAATTATTGATCTTACTTCTGAACTTAAAAATTATTATCAGTTAAAAGCAACATTCGAAACTAAAAATTCAATGGGTGCTAATTTTATCAATTCGTGCCTCGAAGAGTTTGCCCAAATCTTAAAAAATTACATTTCTAATAACCCTGACTTTAATTTGGAGGAGAAGGAATGTAATATCATCATGTCGATCCTTTCAAACTATACCCCAAATTGTTTGGTTGAAACCACAGTTGAATGTGAAGTCTTAAGACTGAAAAATGCTGATATAGACATGGATCCTGAGGTATTTGCACAGAAATTCGAAACGGCTGTAAAAATTGCACAAATCGATACACATCGTGCAACTACTCATAACAAAGGTATTTTTAATGGAATTGATGCTGTGGCTTTGGCAACTGGTAACGATTTTCGGGCAATTGAAGCCTGCGGACATACTTTTGCTGCCCGATCCGGGAAGTACAAAAGTCTTACAGATATTGCAATTGACAATAATCATTTCAAATATACACTGACAATTCCTTTAGCACTTGGCACCGTTGGAGGCTTAACAACATTACATCCGCTAGCGAAGCGTTCATTGCAATTATTGGGAAATCCAAATGCCGAAGATTTAATGATGATTATGTCTTCCGCAGGGCTGGCAAATAATTTCGGAGCCATCAAATCCTTGGTTACAAAAGGCATTCAGCAGGGCCATATGAAAATGCATTTGTTCAATATTCTGAATCAATATCATGCCACAGAAGTAGAAAAATCAGAAGCAAGAGAATTTTTTAAGGAAGAAAAAGTATCCGTTAAAAAGGTGAGTGACTTTCTGGCAAGCCTTCGACAATCATTACATTAATCGAACCTGTGCAACAAGAACATTTCTATTCGAATGGAAAACTACTCCTGAGTAGCGAGTACCTTGTTCTTTATGGGGCTAAGGCATTGGCTCTTCCATTAAAATTAGGACAAGATCTGATTGTTGAACATATTCCAACATTTGAGCCAAAAAGGATTAGATGGAATAGTTTTGAAAACAACAAACTATGGTTTGAAATGGAAATAGGAACTGCCGATTTCTCCATACAAAAAACATCAGATTTAAAGATTGCAAAACAATTACTCGATTGCCTTCAACAAGCTAAAAAATTAAATCCTGATTTCTTGAAAGAAAAACAAAATCTTGAGATTCACACAAATCTTGATTTTAATAAAACCTGGGGTTTAGGAAGCAGTTCAACCCTTGTGAACAACATTGCTGTTTGGGCTGAAACCGATCCTTTCAAATTATTAAACCTGACCTTTGGAGGTTCAGGATATGACATCGCTTGTGCATCGGCTGATCAACCTATCTTTTACCAACTAGTTGAAGATGAAATCTCCATTGAAAACGCCGCATTTGATCCAATATTTAAAGATAATTTATACTTTGTTTATACTGGCCGAAAACAAAATACTTCAAAAAGTGTTGTAGAATTTAAAAAGACGGGTATCCCTTCATCCACCTTAATTAGTGAAATAACACAGATAGGTGAAATCATGGCGCAAACCAGTTCATTCGATCAATTTAACCAATGCATTCAATTTCATGAAAAGTTGATGTCTTCGGTATTAAAACAAAAACCAATAAAACTAGAGCGATTTAGCAATTTTGATGGAGAGCTTAAATCGTTGGGAGCTTGGGGTGGAGATTTTATGATGGCCTCGAGTAAAGCAGATTTCTCCTGGATTAAAGCGTATTTTCACAAGATGGGATTAAACATTATTTTTAAATATTCTGATTTAATCAAGTAGCGAATGGATCATTTGACGAAAACTGAAAATTCTGTAAAATGGCAAAGCCCTTCCAATATTGCCATCGTTAAATATTGGGGCAAAAAAGGAATTCAAATCCCCATGAATCCGTCCATCAGCTTTAGCCTTTCAAATGCCGTTACTGAAACAGAAATAGTTTACACACCCAAACAAAATACTGAAGAAGTATCATTAGATTTCTATTTTAATGGTACTCGAAACCATGCCTTTGAAGATAGATTTTTAAAATATTTAACTCAAATTAAATCCGAATTTAAGCTGCTCACACAATTTCATCTCAGCATTAATAGCAAAAACACCTTTCCACATTCTGCTGGAATAGCATCTTCGGCATCATCGATGAGTTCAATGGTATTATGCCTTCTTTCCATTGAACACAAAGAAAAACAACTTTCGAAAGACGCATTTTTGAAAAAGGCGAGTTATTTGTCACGACTAGCCTCCGGCAGCGCTTGCCGATCGGTATATCCAGGTTTCTCATTGTGGGGAAAAACAAGTGTTCTTCATTCTTCATCTGACGAATATGCTGTTCCTTTATCTGAGATTCATCCTGTTTTTAATGATCTTCAGGATTCAATCCTGATTGTAAATTCTAAGCAGAAAAAAATATCGAGTAGTGCCGGACATCTATTAATGGAACTTCATCCATTTAAAGAAGCACGAATTGAACAGGCGAATCAACACGCCACCCAATTAATTAAGGCATTAAAACTTGGCGATTTTGCATCCTTTATTCGACTTTGCGAAACAGAGGCCCTTAGCCTTCACGCCATGATGATGACATCAAATCCCTCCTATGTTTTGATGGAAGCAAACAGCTTAAAAATAATTGAAAAAATCAGGCAGTTCAGAAATGATAGTGGATTCGATTTATGCTTTACATTAGATGCAGGGCCCAACATCCATTTATTATATCCAAAATTAATTAAAGAAGAAATAATCAAATTTATCAAGGCAGAATTATTAGTATATTGTGAGTCGGATAATTGGATCGTTGACGAAATGGGTAATGGCCCTAAAAAACTAGATAAACAATTCTATGAACGATAAGAGAGAAGTTTTTTATGCCAAAATAATGTTATTTGGCGAATACAGTGTGATTTGCGATTCAATGGGTTTGACAATCCCGTACGCTCATTTTAAAGGCGAACTAAGTTTTATCAACGAAGATAAATATACCGACCTTGAGTTTGCTTATGAATCAAACCGACAACTAAAAAAGTACAGTTTATATCTTCAGAAGTTAATTGACGATGGCGAATTAATCTTTGAATTTGATTTATCCTCTTTTAAAAAAGACATCGACAAAGGTTTATATTTTGAATCAAGCATTCCACAAGGATTTGGGATAGGAAGCTCCGGGGCTTTATGCGCAGCCTTGTACAATGAATACGGACAGAACAAAATTCCCAATAGCCGTCACATTTCAAAAAAAGAAATTTTAAACTTAAAAAAAATATTTGCTCAATTAGAATCCTATTTTCACGGGGTTAGCTCGGGTATTGATCCATTAAATTGCTATTTAAAGCACCCAATCATCATTCAAGGGAAGGCAGATCTTTCTACTGTTGGTATTCCACGCAATAAACATGATGAAAAAGGAGCCATATTTCTTATAAATACAGGACATGCCGGCATGACAGAACCGCTGGTTAAACTCTTTTTTGAGCAATGCAAACAGCATAGTTTTTATAAATCGATCAGAGATGAGATGATTCCTTTTAATAACAATTGCATCAAATCTCTTATAAAAGGTGAAACAAAAGAATTTTTTAAAAACCTCAGGGGATTATCTAAATTTTTGCTTAAAAACATGGAGCCCATGATCCCGGAGACTTTCAAGGAAATTTGGAATATTGGATTGGACACCTCAACATACTATTTAAAATTATGTGGGTCAGGAGGAGGAGGATTTCTGCTTGGATTTACCGAAGATCTTGAAAAAGCTAAATTTGAACTTAAAAAGCACAATGTTGAGTTGATACCTGTATATAAAAACGCGAAAGTGATTGACACAATAAAGAATATATAAATAATTAAAAGTTAGTTTATCAATTTATTCCTGCCTATTTCCAAGAAAAGATGAATATCATTTGGGCATTCAAGTATAATTAATTACTGCTGTTACTATTTATTCTTCAATGTTATTGCTCCCACATTCAGCCAACGATTTATAATGATAAGGACTGGTACTGCCTTGTTCGATGACGATTTTAAATCATTTAAAGTAACATTTCAATCAATAATTTATTGCAAATTTGGCCAATAAAAAAAATATTATATATTTGCGAAAGAAGAAATTCCGTAACGATTTGTTGCTCGCTTATTTTTATCATAAGGAAGACATCGGAAAATAAAGCGAATTTCTTGCGGAATCACCGCATACCTTAAAAATAATAATGCTGTTTTAATGGTGTGCAGAGATTCTATTTCACCACCCAATCAAATTAATCAACTTGGTTTTGTAGAACCAATTTTAGTCGGTAATTATTATTTATGAATTGTTTAATTTTTAATACTGAATTATAATGAAATGCTATTATATTAATGGTTACATGAGTTTTTATCTTGAAACAGTGCTTGCAATTTAATTTTATATTGTTAATTTTGATTTACTAAAACATCTACGAAACACTCATAATCCTTAATAAATATTAATTAATTATCTACAAATTCATTACTAACTAAAAAATCAACCCATGAAAAAAATCTTTTTTTTACTTGCATTTTTTGCATTCGTAGGTTATCAATCCCTGTATGCACAAAATCGGGTAATTTCAGGAAAAGTTACCTCATCCGAGGATAACCTAGGTATACCCGGAGCAAATATTATTGTTAAAGGGATGCCAACCGTCGGAACAACTACCGATGTTGAAGGACAATACAGTTTAAGTGTTCCTGATAATGCAACAGCACTTCTTTTTTCTTACATTGGAATGACGAACCAAGAAGTTGTCATTGGAGCTCAAACAACTATCAACGTAGTTTTGGAACCCTCAACTGCCAGCCTTGACGAAGTTGTAGTTGTTGGATACGGTAAACAATCACGACGTAATGTAACAGATAACATGGCTTCGGTTTCTTCAAATAACATTAATCAGATTCCAATTTCCAGTGTTCAGGGAGCACTTACCGGAAAAGCTGCCGGGGTTCAAATTCAGCAAATTAACGGCAAGGTTGAATCCGGAGTTAAAATGAGAATTCGGGGTATCTCAACTATTTCATCATCTCAGGAGCCTCTTTATGTACTTGATGGAATGCCATTAATCAATGATGATGAAAGTACAACGGCTGCACCCATTAATCCATTAATCTCATTAAACCCAAATGATATTGAATCGATCCAAATTTTAAAAGATGCTTCTGCAGCCGGTATTTATGGTGCTAGAGGTACAAATGGTGTCGTTTTGATTACTACCAAACAAGGGAAAATGGGAAAAACAAGGGTTTCTCTAAATACGTCAACCGGTTGGAGCGAAGCAACGCATAAAATGAAATGGTTAAATACCGAACAATATGTAGAGCTTTTTAAGGAGGCTGACGTCAACAGTTATGGTGTTGAAGACCTTCCTTGGGCGGAGGAATATTTGGACTGGATGTCAAATGGAAAAGATTGGAGAAACGGAGAGGTAAATACAAACTGGCAAGATTATGCTTTGGTAAAAGGTTCTGTTCAGAATTATGACTTATCAATTTCCGGTGGAGATAAAAAAACTTTATTCTTTATTTCAAGCGGATATAATAAAACTGAAGGAATTGTACGTGGGAATAATTTAGACCGATATTCATTCCGAGGTAATGTAGACCATAATATTTCAGATAAATTTAAAGTTGGGTTTAATTCCAGTATAAGTAAAACAAAAATTTCCAGAATTGGAACAGACAATTCATTTCAAACACCACTACAGGCAATTGCGCTATCCCCATTATCTCCTGCATACTTAGATGACGGTATAACACCCAACAATGAAACCACCTCCTATTATAATTTTTTAATGCAGGAATATAATGGAAGCTGGGGTGTAGATATATTTAGGGTTTTAATTAGCTCCTATTTAGAGTATCGAATTCTTCCTGAACTGAAATTCAGGACAGAATTTGGCTACGACAATAATAATCAGACTGAAGAATATTTTGCAGGTAGTTTAACCGAATCAGCTTCCACAAATGGCTATGCTGATGCAAATGCTGTTCAGTCAGACAAATATAGTTTCAATAATTATTTCACCTATAATAAAACTTTTAAGGAAGAATATGATTTTGAATTTGTAGGAGGTATGACTTTTGAAGAAAGTGCACGAAAAAGACAGTATGTTGCCGGAACAGGTTTTCCATCTGACGATTTACAAACAGTAGCAAGTGCATCAGAAATAACCGCTGGTTCATCAAGCAGAACCAAATACAATTTTCTTTCTTATTTTGGTAGAGCAAATTTCTCTATCAAAAATAAATATCTGCTAAAAGGTAGTTTACGTTATGACGGTTCCTCCAGATTTGGAGCAGACAGTCGGTACGGATTATTTCCTGCTGCATCAATTGGATGGATACTTTCAGAAGAAGATTTTATCAAAAAATATGATGCAATATCCTTACTGAAATTAAGAGGAAGTTATGGAGTAACTGGTAACGCAGGCATCGGTAACTTTGCAAGTTTGGGACTTTTTGGCGGTACTGCTTACAATCAAAAATCTGCTTTGAGCCCTGTTCAATTAGGAAATCCTGATTTACAATGGGAAAAAACAGTTCAATTTGATGTTGGTTTTGACTTTGGTATTATAGACAATCGTATTACCGGTGAAATTGATTATTATGTTAAAAAAACAAACGATCTCTTATTGAATGAACCTATTCCGGGAACATCAGGTTATACCACAATTACAAGAAATGTTGGATCACTTACCAATAAAGGGTTTGAATTTGTATTAAATACCGATAATGTCAGGACAACAGACATGACCTGGAAAACTTCAATAAACGTTTCAACTTTGAAAAATGAGGTAACCGACTTACCTGGGGGCGATATTATATCCGAACGAAATTTAGTAAGAGTTGGTGAGGTCATTTCCTCCTTTTACTTAGTAGAATATGCCGGTGTTGATCCTGCAAATGGAGATGCTCTATTTTATCTTAATACAGAAAATCCTGATGGAACTTTGAATAAAACCAAAACCAAGTATTATAACGATGCGCAAAGAGTTATTACAGGTAGTCCTTATCCAACACTTATGGCAGGATTAACCAATACCATGACTTTTCACGACTTCGATTTTTCTTTTACTTTTCAGGGTGAATGGGGTGCTTCTATATACAATGAAGGTGGTAAGTTCCAGTCCGGAAATATGAGGTACGAGGACAACCAAACCATAGATCAGTTAGACAGATGGCAGAATCCTGGTGACATTACCATGGTACCTCAGGCCAGATTGTATAAAACAAACGGACAACAGGCTTCAACCAGATATCTTGAAAAATCTGACTTTATTCGTCTAAGAAACTTATCAATTGGGTACACTTTACCAGGTGCAATCGCAAAAAAGATATCAGTTGATCGTATAAGAGTATACTTTACAGGAATTAACTTGTTGACTTTTACAAAATATACAGGTTATGACCCAGAATCATCTTACGATAATAATGGTAATTCAAATATTCAGAAGGGGATCGCGTTTTATTCTGCGCCTCCTGCAAAAACATATATGATTGGATTAAATATTGACTTATAAAGACATCACTATGAAAACAACGAAATACATATCAATTCTAATATTACTGCTAACACTCTCCTTTGTAGCATGTAATGATAAATTAAACATCGAGCCGGAGCAAAATCTGTCTCCAGAGGCAGCTACCGAAAGTGCATCAAACGTTAAGAAAATACTGAACAATATTTATGCTGTTGCCCGGGATAATAATAGTTACGGCGGTATAATACAATCGGCTTCAGAGTTAATTGGAAACACAGGTGACATTACATGGAATGGAACTTACACACAACCTGCTGAATTTAATGAAAAAGCTATGCTTGCTGATAATAGTTATGTTTCAAGCATTTGGTTAAATGCTTATGATGTAAGCAATCAAGCTAATATTGTTTTAGCAAGTTTAGACGTATTTACCGATAATGACGAAAAAGCAGTAGCAGAAGGTGAAGCAAAATTCCTAAGGGGATTAGCCTATTTTGATTTGGGAAGATTTTTTGCCAAACCTTATATAGCCGGATCCGCTAATAGCCAACTTGCTGCTCCAATTGTTTTAACTGCGGTAATGGACGCTTCAACCATTGATTTTCCTTCAAGAAAGACATTAGATGAAATCTACACTCAGGTTATAGCTGATTTAACTTCCGCTTATAGTTTACTGCCTGAATCAAATGATGTTTATGCAACAAAATACAGTGCTGCTGCTTTACTCGCCAGAGTATATTTGGATAAGGGTGATTATGAAAATGCACGAACCATGGCAAATGATGTAATTGGCAATAGTGGTGCTTCTTTGACTACAACTTTTGCAGCAGCTTTTAATAATAGCCAAAATTCTGATGAAGACCTATTTGCTTGGCAAGTTACCAGTCAGGATGCTAGCTGGAACGCATTAAATGAGTTTTGGGCAGGCAGAGATTTTGGTGGACGTACAGGAAATCCTGATGTTCCAATAAATGCACAACATTTTACTATTTACGATGATCCAAATGATGCCCGTAGTCAATTCTTCTATACAACTTCCAGAGGAACTGCAACCACAAAATGGCAATACCAATATGGAAATATCCCATTCTTAAGATTAGCAGAAATGTACTTAATTCGTGCCGAAAGTAATTTCAGAAAAGGAACTTCCATAGGTGATACTCCACTTAATGATATTAATGAATTACGACTTCGAGCAAATGCAAGTTTGTTTTCTTCAGTTAATTTAGCAACTATTCTTATGGAGCGAAAAAGAGAATTAGCTTTTGAAGGCTTTGCATTATTTGACGCAAAACGACTTGGTCAAAATGTTGGAAGTATACCATTTAACGCAGACAGATTGGTAATGCCAATTCCCTTAAGGGAAATGGATGTAAATCCAAATTTAGTACAAAATGAAGGCTACGGCAATTAAGCTAAGCATTTCTTAGATCAATAAAAAGGAGCTGTGTAGTACAACTCCTTTTTTATTTCATCAGAATTAATCGAGGTGGAGAAGTTTATCTGTAATCATATTGTTACTGAATTCAACGATATATAAATTCCCAAAATTTTCATCCGGAATATCTTTATATTTTTCTTTTTCGATCAGCTTATTCACAAAAGCAGGAATTGTATTGCTATGCCCAACCATTAAAACGGTTTTTCCTTCAGTCTCTTTTAAAAATTGTTTGATGTCCATTTTAATAGGATGATATAGAAAAATTTCCAGATTTTGGCTTTGGGCGGTTGGCTGAGCTGTTGCAATGGTCCTTAAATAGTCGGTTGAGTATACTGCATCAAACTTAATATCCTTAAAAATAAGAGCCCATTTCTCGGCTCGTAAGATTCCCTCATCAGTTAATTCTGGATTAGGATTATTTACGATTTGCTTTTCTGCATGTCTGATCAGATAATAAGTACTTAATTCTTTATGCTCTTCTTGAGAAAATAAGCTTAAAGTAATTAACCCTATAACAATTCCTAATAGTAGTCTTTTCATCCGTAAATAATTTTTATTAAATAGGTCGGATGGAACTCGTATGCGAGATTTTCATCCTTGTTTGCGTTTAACGAACATGCTCGTTTCATAAATTCACAATTGTATTTTTAAAAACGAATTTACATTTAATTTCTAAAATCAAGAATTATTAATATCCATTAAACGATGTTATCTTAAAGTAAACTATAGAGTAGCTTCACTTTATTTACCAAGGCCTCAAATTCTTCAAAATTCAGTGATTGAAAACCATCACTCAACGCATTTTCAGGTTCCCGATGTATTTCAAGCATAAGTCCATCTGCCCCTGCAGCAATCGCAGCCAACGACATGGGCTCAACAAATCGCCGGATTCCGATTCCATGCGAAGGATCAACGATTACGGGGAGATGCGTTTTTTCCTTTAGGATGGGGACCGCGTTTAAATCCAAGGTATTCCGGTATGCTTTTTCATAGGTACGAATGCCCCTTTCGCATAAGATCAATCGCTCGTTTCCACTTGAAAAAACATACTCAGCCGATTGCAACAATTCATCTATACTTCCACTAATCCCGCGTTTGATCAAAACAGGTTTATCTACTTCGCCTAAGACCGAAAGCAGATTAAAGTTTTGGGAATTTCGTGCACCAACCTGAAATATATCAACATAAGGATACATCTGTTCAACCTGGCTTACCTGCATCACCTCCGTAATAATTTTCATCCCCGTTTCCCGGGCAACCGCATGAAACCTCTTCAAGGCTTCGAGGCCATGCCCCTGAAAACTATATGGCGAGCTCCTGGGCTTAAATACCCCTCCCCTGATAATTCCTACGCCATTTTTTTTAAGCACGCTTACCATATCCCTGATCTGATCCTCACTCTCGACACTACAAGGTCCGGCCATGATGGTTTTAGCTCCATTATTGATTTTGATTCCATCACCCAAATCAATGGTGGTATCACTCACTTTCCACTTTCTGCTTACCAGTTTATAATCTTCATTTACCCGATGCACATCTGCCACTCCTTTTAATTGACCAAACATTCGAATATCAACCTCATTCTTACCGATACAAATCAGGTAGTTTTTTTTCTGTGTCTTCACTTCTGTGGATTGATAACCCAGTTCTGTGATCTTCTTTTTAATCGCCAATTTCTCTGTTTCTGACAGATTATCCTTTAATTGTATGATCATTTTTTAAAATTGATTTGATGTAAGTGTGTATGTTTTGCTCAATTGATCCTTCTTCGGAAATAGCTTTTATGAACGAACTCCCAATGATGGCGCCTCTGGTATATTTGCAAGCTTGTAGGTAAGCATTTCTGTTATTGATGTTGAAACCTGTCAATATGGGGTGTTTTAATTCCATCTTCTCAAGTTTTTCAAGAAATGACGTTGAATCGGAAATTCCACTTTTCGACCCGGTTGTACTCGCCGAAGAAACGGCATAGATAAACGCAGTTGAATGCTGATCGATTTCCAAAATCCGGTCCCCGGATGTTTGTGGGGTGATCAGTAAAATGTTATGCAAGCGGTATTTTTTGAACAAGTCTTTCAATTCAGTATTGAAAATAGTTAAAGGCAAATCGGGGATGATAAGCCCTGAAATCCCAACCTCCATGCATTTCTTACAAAATTTTTCATTTCCGAACTGAAGTATCGAATTATAATATCCCATCAACAAAAGCGGAATTTTTACGGCTGTTTTAATTTCCAGAAGTTGATCGAAAAGCAGTTTTAGCGTCATTCCGTTATCCAATGCTTTTTGACCACTCTGTTGAATTACCGGTCCATCGGCCAATGGATCTGAAAACGGAATTCCGATTTCCATCAAATCAACACCTGTTTTCTCACAATTCATGATGATCTCGCCAGTGTCATTTAATGACGGATATCCTGCTGTTACGTAAATGCTGATCAAATCCCTTTTGTCAGAATCAAGAAGTGAACTTAGTTTGTTATTTTCCATTTTAAACCAATTGTTAATTAAAATACGACTTATGTACATTTTGATATTACAATGGTCAATGCCGACGCAAGTTCAAAGCGGCTTTAAGAATAAAATGAAGTAAAGGCGCTTTTTGAACTGCATTCGGTATTAATCTTGCATTAAGTTAAACCGTTGATGGTACACATCCATGTCTTTATCTCCTCTGCCGCTCAAATTCACCACAACAATATCATCTTTTGAGGGCTTAATTTTTTCAAGGGCGGCAAGGGCATGCGCACTTTCAAGGGCAGGAATAATTCCTTCCAATCGGGTTAGTAAATATGCCGCCGTCAATGCTTCTTCATCAGTTGCATTGATATATTCAACCCTGCCACAAGCATCCAAATGAGCATGAACCGGCCCTACCCCTGGATAATCCAACCCTGCTGAAATGCTGTAAGGTTCCACAACTTGTCCGTCCTCTGTTTGCATTAAGATGGATTTGCTGCCATGTAAAATCCCGGCACGTCCCAACCTCAATGTAGCAGCAGTTTTTCCACTTTCCAGTCCCATACCGGCAGCTTCAACCCCAATTAATTTCACCTTTTCATCATTCAGAAAAGCATGAAATGCACCGATGGCATTACTACCACCGCCCACACACGCCAAAACATAAT
>PHDM01000093.1 GCA_002840985.1 Bacteroidetes bacterium HGW-Bacteroidetes-17 | reverse complement strand
ATTTCATCGCCCAAATAGTTTCCCTTAATTGACTCATGGTGTCGCGAGTGAAATTACTCAGTTGGTCAAGTTTTTTTGTTTTAAGTTCAACATTATCGATAAAGTCCAAATTATCGAGTGATGAGATGATATAAGTAAGCTGAGAGCCGATATTATCATGCAAATCTCTCGAAATTCTGAGCTTTTCTTCCTGTAATTGAGCAATCGATAATGCTTTTTCGAGAGCTACTTGCTGTTCTAGTTTTTCTTGTTTGCTTTTTTGATTTCTATAGATGGCAATTCCCAAAATCACCAACAGAATTATTCCTCCCATTGCAATGGAGAGTTGGCTATTTTTTATTTGTGCTTTTACTTGCTGTCTGGCTATTTCAGTTTCCTGTTCAGCCAGTTGTTTTTCTTTTTTACCGGTTTCGTATTTGGTATTTAGTTCTTCAATTATTTTTGTGTTTTCGATGCTAAAAATTGAATCTCTGCATACATCAGCCAAACTATCATAGGTAAATGCTGTTTTATAATTGTTTGTCAATCGATAATAATTAGAAAGGCCTTCGTAAGCAATTAATAATCGCGACAATGATTGGGTTTCTTTGGCAAGTTCCATTCCGTTCTTGAAGTAGAAATAGGATGAATCGTATTGATTGAGCTCCAGATATGAGTTTCCTAAATTGGTGTAAACAATGGAAAGCCCATGTATTTCTCCAGTGATTTTGTAAACATCTTTAGCCTTCAGATAATATGAAATGCTTTGTTTTATATTACCCCATTCTTTATGCAACACCCCGTAATTAATAAGTAGCCCACCCTCGATATCCAGCATGTTTTTATTTATAATCAACGCGTATGCCTCATTGAAAGTAGAGTCAGCCAAAACCAAACGTTTATCCCTTTCATACGAAACCCCAAGGTTGATGAGGGCCTTACACAGCCCAATGGTATCGTTAAGCGATTTTGCAATTTCAATTGATTTTGCATAATATTCACGTGCTTTATCAAGTTTGTTCTGGCTTTTAAATACTTCAGCAATATTATTACTCAAAAGGCCGATTTGTTGTACATAATTATTGGCTTCACAAATTTCGAGGCTTTTTATATAGTATTCGATGGCTTCATTAAATTTCCCTATTTCATGATAGCAATTTCCAATTTTA
Source organism: Bacteroidetes bacterium HGW-Bacteroidetes-17 (assembly GCA_002840985.1). Taxonomy (GTDB): domain Bacteria; phylum Bacteroidota; class Bacteroidia; order Bacteroidales. The sequence goes on along the minus strand of PHDM01000093.1, from coordinate 16,329 downwards.
CTATAACTAGAAACCAAACTATAGCTATCCCCTTTTTTAAGCCTGATTGCCAGGGTCAATAGATTATATCTGAGTGCTTCCGCGTAATCGCTTTTTGCATATAAAGCAATGGCCAATGCATTGTACGCTTCCGCCAATAACAATGAATCGTTTAATTTACTTGCCTCAAAAACACATTCACGGCCATATTTTTCGGCAAGTTCGGTATTACTAAAACTAGTATAATAACTAATATCCGAAAGCAAGATTATTTTATCTTTTCCATGTGTTTTATCAATTAAGCTTATTAAACTATCGATATCGGCAGTTTGCCCCAAAGCACTATTTATGCCAAAAAACAGAAAAATTATTAGCAGATTTTTCATGTTCGAAAAATTTTGGAACAGTCTATTTGATATATAGTTCAGTATCTGTTCAATATTTTAATTCAGCGAAAAAGTTTCCAAATGATACGATCTCGGGCCATTTGGGTAAAAAGTAAATTTGTTAGTTCGTCAAGTTTGAGCTTAACTGCTCATTTAAGGTCCTAAAATAAAACTAATTCGTCAATTAAGATGAAGTCCATGAAAAAATAATTCTAAAATTCAATCATAATCCCAATGGATGGTAAAATGGTACCATTGGTATTTTCAATTTCTTTGGTAAGATAGGCATCAGGATTATTTGGGTTTTCTATTAAATTGCCATTAACATCTCTTTGAACATCCAGGTAGCCTAATCCTTTTGATTTGAAATTATAAATATTTTGAATATCCAGATAGGCATCCAATGCCCATTTCCTGAAATACCAGCGTTTGTCGACTCTGATGTCTAAACCATGATTCACCTGATTACGTAAGGTATTCAACCTATCCCAATCCAGAATTCCGGTTCGGGTGACGTCCCAAACTGCTTTTAAAGAGGATAATTCGATATTATATGGAGTATAGGGAGCGCCTCCAAGTAATCGGAATTTCATTCCTGCTTCCCAATTTCTTTTAAGCTTTTTACCTGCGGCTATATTTAAAATATGTTGATTGTCCCAGGCGGAAGGAATGTACTTCCCGTTTTTATCCTGAAATTTACTTCTTACCCAGGTGTATGATATGATACCGTAAATGGTAGTACTTAATTTTTGTTGCATAAGGATTTCCAAACCATAACTTTTCCCGTCTGAGCTTGAACTCACTGCCTCGTTTCCAATTACGCCATATTCTCCACCTAAGTTTGCGAGTGAAATGCTATCATCCAAAAGGAAGGGGTAATCATTGTATTTTTTGTAAAAGCCTTCAATACTGATTTTAGCGTACGGAGTTGGATTAAAATCAAAACCGCCAACAAGATGATCGGCCCTGATATAGGTAACACCATTATCCTTATTCACCAGATTTTTCGTTTGATCACGGTATCCCAGTACCGTGTAGGCCGGAAGTTGATAATAACGTCCTATGTTGAAATTCGCATTCAGTTTTTTATTGATTGAGTAAGAAGCCGAAAATCGTGGCGAAAGTTGATCAACCGGATCGTTCATCTGATCAGAGTAATTATTGAAATCGGTTCTTATACCTAATGACAGACTCAGCTTGTCTTTTGCAAAAGCCTTACTTAACTGAGTAAATGCTGAGAAATTACTGACTCTTAATTCTGAATTAAAGTCGATGACCGTAATCCCTCCGTTGAGTTCCTTCTTCCTAAAAGTTGAATTGGTATAAAGCACATCTTCGAAACCAACACCAATGTTCCATTTCCAGCCATTTTTTCTTTTGGTACTTTCGAACCTGAACTTATTTTCTATTTCCTGAGAATTATAATCAAGCAAAAGTAAATTGGGTTGCTCAATATTATCCTGATATTTTATCGCCTGATTATTTAAATGATTTCTACTAAATATCAGGTTTTGGTAGCTATGATCGGAAAAATGGGTCCAGTTGGCACCGATGGCATAATTCCATTGTGAGTTGACAGGCAAAACACCCAAAATATAATTATTTCTGTCGAGGACATCAATATCTGTAATTCCATCATTTACACCGGTATTCAGTTTGAAGTCATCAATAGCAGCAAGACCGATTAGAGTAATTTGATTTTTATTATCGATTTTATAAACCTGCTTGTACTGAAAGTCGTTATATGTTGGTAGAAAGGGAAGCCCCAAAGCCTTAAATAAAAATTGCAGGTACGATCGTCGTGCCGAGAAAATGAAAGTCGATTTTTTACCTAGAGGAGAGTACCCATGTATGATAAAATGTCTGAATTTTCTGATTTGCTTAAATTCAATTACTGAACTTAGGGCGTTGCCACGATTTGCAGGAAATGCGCCTGAGTAAAAATCAACCTCTCTGATGAAATTTACATTGATCATCCCAACAGGACCACCCGAAGATCCTTGCGTCGCAAAGTGGTTGATGTTCGGGACTTCGATCCCATCCAAATAAAAACGGTTTTCGTTGGGCGCACCGCCACGGATAATGATATCATTACGAAAAGAAACGGTTGAAGCCACACCGGGTAAAATCTGTATTACTTTTGAAATATCCCTGTTCCCACCGGGATTCCGATAAATTTCTGTAGCACTGATGCTACGCAAACTCACCGGACTTTCTTCCTTTTTGATAAATGGAGCCGCCTTAATTTCAATTTCGCTGAGCTCAGACGACTCTTCAATCAAAGAGATGTCGAGTATGGTCGGCTTTGTGGAGTTCACTCGTATTTCATAATAGATCGCTTTTTTGAAACCCACAAAGCTTGCCAAAACGTTATAAGAACCCGGTTTCAGGTTTTCAATTCGATAATTGCCATCCATATCCGATGTTGTTCCTTGCAAGGTGCTATCGATCACAATATTTGCAAACGGAATGGATTCGTTATTGATGCTGTTAAATACACGGCCTTTGATAATTCCTGTTTGGGCAAACAAATTGCCCGAAAGTAAGAGAATTAGTAAAATAATATAGTGTGATTTCGATTTCATATTGTAAAAAATGAATTTTAATAATTTTTTTTAGTTTATAACAGACATTCGCATGGCTTGTTCTTAAGTAATTCTTTTTGTTCATCAAGCGTGTTTATAAAAATAGATTGTTTTCCTTCATCTTTTGCAAATTTTCCAATAAGCGGAGACTGATGTTGATAGCCCCGTTTAATCATTTCACTTACCAGTTGATCATGTCTGTTTTTTAAAGCATTAAGTTTTCCGGCCCAACGCAATGTTTCGGGATGCCTTGCATAGCCTCCAACTCCTTTGTGTTTGGTGAGGATGTTCCAAAGTCCATGTAGTTCCCTATGTTCGCCAAGCAAATGCTTTCTGCAAAGTTGTTTTGGATCGATATCCCAGATTCTCATAATTTTTAATTTAATTAAGCTGCCAGATTGTGAAATTCAATAAAGTAGCAAAACTTACCCAGCCGATGTATGGAATCATCAGTATTGCAGCTATTTTATCAATTTTAAGGAACGCTAGCTTTGTAAAGATGATCATGATTAACAGTACAATAATTTCAAAAAATGCCAGTTGAGGATTTTTCAAACCAAAAAAGAGGATTGACCAAAGCATATTCAGTAATAATTGCACACCATAAAACCCCAGGGCTATTTTTATCGGTTTTTTTGACCTTTGTTTCCAAATCAAATAACTGGCAATACCCATTAAAACATAAAGGCTTGTCCATACCGGGCCAAAAATCCAGCCGGGAGGGTTCCAATCCGGTTTACTCACTTCAACGAACCAGTTCCCAACACTTGTTGCAGTGACTAATCCCCCAATCATCCCTATAAGTAAGGGAATCCCTATCGAGAGAAGGAGGGGAAAGGTGTTTTTTGGGAGCAAGATACCTGTGTTGTTTTTATATAATGCATAATCGTGAACATTGCCCCACTTTTTATTGGCTGATTTTTCCAATAACGGAATTCCGCTTACAAATAAAAGCAGCGTAGTAATAAAAACAGGACTGATTAATCCAATCAAAGCTTGTCCATTATTTAATGCAGGTAAAATAAAAAGATACACCCCGATCCAAACAAGTATTTCGCCTAAATAATTTGGATGGCGGGAATATTTCCAAAATCCCGTATTTACCCATTTTCCTTTATTGATTGGATTATTGATGAACTTGGTTTTCTGGTAATCTCCAATTGACTCAATAAGCATTCCTAAAATCCAGATTAACAAACCTAAATAGGAGAGAAGGTTAAATTTTTCAAAATTTGAATTATAAAAGTATGTGCTTGGAATTAACACTACAAATACAGTAATCCCTTGCAATACCCAGAAACTTCCAAATTTTACAATACTTTCCCGCATACTATCGAAGCGGTTGTCTTTACCAATCTTTCGAATGCGCAAAAGAAGATAGGTTCCTAATCTGAATGCCCAAATAAAAATCATCAAGAACAATAGAATATGAGCCAAATTCATACTGCTTTGCATCAAACCAAAAATTGCCACCACCACAAAAGTTATCGAGTATGAAATATCGGTTAGCTTGTCTGTTTTAAATAGATAAGCCGGAATAAACATGATCAGGTTAATTCCCAAAGTCATTGTAAATATTAAAACGAAATTATTCATGATGGTTGCGCTTAAATAATCAGGGGCAAAGATAGATAAAAAATCAAACAATGTTTAAGTAAAAATAATAAAAAGTTAAACAAAAATTATGAACATTATATGATTTGCTTGATAATCCAGTGTTTTAAAAATTAATAATGTTTATATTTGTCGTCTTAAAAGCTAAACAAAATGAAGTATTCAATGACCCAGATCGAAAATCTGACCGGAATTAAAGCACATACCTTGCGAATTTGGGAACGCAGATATCATTTTCTAAAACCTGATCGTACGGATTCCAACATCCGGTATTATTCAGACGAACAATTAAGATTATTATTAAATATAGATATACTTTCAAGGAATGGTTATCGGATTTCTCAGATCGATAAGATGTCGGTTGATGAGGTCAATAATCAGGTATTGAGGGTCATGTCAAATGAATCGTCAGATAATAAAGATGAAATCAATGCTTTAACCGCGAGCATGCTCAAGATGGATGAGCGTGAATTTGATCAAATTTTTACCAGGCGTGTTACACGAAGCGGATTGTTAAATACCATCAAAGATTTAATTTATCCATTTTTAAACCACATCGGGGTTTTATGGGGAGCCGATAAGGCAATTCCTGCTCAGGAACATTTTATTTCAAATCTGATCCGCCAGAAGCTCATTGCTGCCATCGATATGATCCCCATTCCGGTGGCACAGGCACCCAAGATTTTATTTTTCCTACCCGAGGGCGAAGATCATGAAATTGGGTTGCTGTTATCTTCATTTATTGCCAAAGATTTGGGTTGGAGGGTTTATTATCTGGGGCAGAAAGTCCCTGTCAATAATATGAAGGATGCCATCCAAATTGCAAAACCCGACTTACTTATGACCATGCTTATCACCCCAAGAGCCAATAAGCTGATTCAGTCTTTTTATTCAATCATCAAAGAAAGTTCCGTTGCATTATTGATTTCAGGCAATGCAACAAACTTCCCTGTTGAAATGACATCTCCTGATTTTGTTTTCATTTCGAATCCCGACGGGTTTGTTAGTTATCTGCAGCATTGGAAACGCATATAAAAATAGGAGTGACTCTTTGTTTTGTAAATGTAAATTGTTGTTTCAAATGAGAAATAACCTACTTCATCCATTTCTCTCATTTCTTGAATGAGATTCAGCCAATGTGATTAAAATAAAATGCTAAATTTACAACCGATCGGATTTTGTCGATCTGCAATTCTCTGATTTAATTAGTAACCTTTTAATATTTCCAAAATATGAGAAATTATTTCACCCTGATTTTTGTACTTTGTTTTAGTGGTTTAATTGCACAGGAAAATGCGCAATGGATCCGTTATGCTGCAATCTCTCCCGACGGAAAGCAGATTGCATTTACCTATAAAGGCGACCTTTACACCGTGCCGGTTGCCGGCGGGGATGCTAAAGCATTAACATTTCACGGGGCACAGGATTTTATGCCGGTATGGAGCAATGATGGTAGCAAAATCAGCTTTGCCTCTAATCGCTATGGTAACTTTGATCTATTCGTGATGGATGCCAAAGGGGGCGAACCTACCCGACTTACTTATCATTCTAACGACGAATTCCCCTATACTTTTACTTCGGATGATAAGAATATCGTTTTTGGTGGTCAACGCATGGATATCGCATCGCATCGCCAATACCCTACAGGTGCGCAACCCGAAGTTTATCAGGTAGCTGTTAGCGGCGGGCGTATTGATCAGGTTTGGACGATTCCGGCCGAAGATATACAGATTAGTAAAAACGGAAATCAGATGATTTATCATGATAAACCGGGTGGCGAAAACGCTTTCCGTAAGCATCACACTTCTTCCGTAAGCCGGGATATCTGGAAATATGAGAAAGCAACGGATACCCACACCATGATCAGTTCTTTTAAGGGTGAGGACCGAAATCCGGTTTACAGTGCCGATGAAAAAAGCATTTATTATTTAAGTGAAGAAAGTGGGACCTTCAATGTTCATAAAATGAACATGGGAAATCCCGGACAAAAGAGCCGGGTCACCCATTTTGAGATGAACCCTGTTCGCTTCTTAAGTATCTCTGATGCAGGACTTTTATGTTATACCCATCATGGTGATTTATTTACCCAAACTGAAAATGGGGAAGCAAAAAAACTGGAAGTAAATGTTCGTACCGAAGGAAAAACAAATAATGAGTTGGTAATCCCTGTTAGTGGAAATGCAAGTGAGATGGCTGTTTCGCCCGACGGAAAAGAAGTGGCTTATATTGTACGCGGTGAAGTTTTTGTTTCTTCGGTTGAAGGAAAATTAACAAAACGCATTACCAATACGGCTGCTCAGGAGCGTTTTGTAAGTTTTTCACCAGATGGAAAAGCCTTGATTTATGCCAGTGAGCGTAATGCCAACTGGGGCATTTATCAAACCAAGAAGGTAAACGATAAAGAACCTCATTTTTACGCGGCTACCTTGCTCAAAGAAGAAGCCTTGATTAGTAATGAGAATGAAAATTACGAACCCAAATATTCACCGGATGGAAAAGAAATAGCCTTTATCGAAAATAAGGTATTTCTGAAAGTATTCAATCTGGCCAGCAAACAAACCCGAACCTTGCTTACCAAGGATGAGCTTTATTATATGCAGGACGGCGATCAGTATTTTGAATGGAGCCCCGATAGTAAATGGTTATTCGTTGAATATACTCCTGTTTTGGCCAATAAAGAAGTGGTTTTATTAGCCGCCGATGGCAAACAAAAAATGATCAATTTAACAGAAAGTGGTTATGGCGATCAATCTCCTAAATGGGTGAATGGTGGCAAACAATTGCTTTGGTTCAGCGATCGTCAGGGTTTGCGCTCACAAGCCAATAGCGGTGGACGGCAAGAAGATGTGTACACCATGTTTCTGACCAAAGACGGTTGGGATCAGTTTAACATGAGCAAGGACGAGTATGCACTCTGGAAAGAAATGAATAAAAAGCCTGAAAAACCAAAAATTGAGGCCAACGATAAAAAGAAAGATGACAAGAAAGTTGAAGAATCCAAAAAAGATTCAACACTGGTAAAGATTGATTTCGATGGTTTAAAGGACCGAAAAAGCCGATTAACAATCCATTCTTCTGCTTTGAGCGATGCAGTATTATCAGAAGATGCTGAAACCCTCTATTATCTGGCAACTTTTGAAAAAGGCATCAACCTTTGGAGTACCGATTTAAGAACCAAAGAAACCCAGATGCTGGTAAAACTGGGTGCCCGATCAGGAAGACTCACCTGGGATAAAGACATGAAAAACTTGTTTTTATTGGCAGATGGTAAAATTTCTAAAATCGATGTGAAAGGTAAAAAGTCTACACCTGTTTCAATTGGCGGGGAATTAACTGTTGATTTAAGCGCCGAACGACAGCACATGTTCGATCATGTGTGGAAACGCAATAAAACCATGTTCTACATTTCCGATTATCATGGAGTTTCGTGGGATCAGCTGAGAACCGAGTATGAGGCTAAATTGCCTTTCGTCGGAAACGACTTTGAATTTTCAGAACTCCTTTCAGAAATGCTGGGTGAATTAAACGTTTCGCATTCAGGTGCCAGATATAGTTATAACGATCCAAGTGGCGACCAAACGGCTGCTTTAGGTATTTTCTTCGATTATAATTTTAAAGGAGACGGTCTTAAAATAACTGAAATTATTAAAAACGGACCGCTCGATAAAGAAAGCATCAAAGTAACTAAAGGAATGATCATCGAGCAAATTGAGGGAGAAAACATCAATGCAGGTATTGATTTTGCAAAATTGCTGAACCGTAAAGCCGGTGATTTCACATCACTTACCGTTTTTGACCCTGCCACTAAAACCCGTCAGAATGTAACAGTGAAACCGATCAGTTTACGCGAGGAAAGCGGATTGTTATATCAGCGTTGGATTAAAATGAATGCTGATGAAGTGGATAGACTGAGTAAAGGAACATTGGCTTATGTTCATATTCCGGGCATGAGCGACGGGCCTTATCGCGATACCTATGAAAAAGTAATGGGAAAATACCACGATCGTGATGCCCTGATTGTTGATACCCGCAACAATGGCGGTGGCGATTTGGTTTCCGATTTAGCCATGTTTTTCACGGGCAAAAAATTTATCGATTATACCATCGAAAGCCGGTCGCTGGGTTATGAACCCAATTTCAGGTACACTAAACCTTCATTAGCCTTGGTAAACGAATCGAATTATAGCGATGGAAGTTGTTTCGCCTGCGGATATCAGCAATTGGGAATTGATAAATTGGTAGGGATGCCTGTCCCGGGAACCTGCAGTTGGGCCGGTTGGGAAATGCTCCAAAACGGAACTGTTCGCTGGGGCTCTATTCCGCTCAGCTCAAAAGATATCAATGGTAAATGGAATGAAAACAACCAAACCGTTCCAGAGATTATGGTGAAAAATATGCCTGGTGTAATCGACAAGGGCCGCGACCAACAGCTCGAAGCCGCTATCAAAGATCTGATGAAAACAGTAAAAAAATAATAAATTTAAAATGATTATTGATTAATGTTGATTGTTTAATGATTAATAAGAGCGCTTCCGAAAGGGGCGCTTTTTTTGATTTTCGATTGTCAATTTTCGATTGTCAATTTTCGATTGTTAATTTTTATTTGAATATATTTTATCTGAACTTCTAAGCCTTTGAACTTCTGAACCTTTTAGCAATGGAACAGTGAAATAAAGAAAAGCCAAAAGCAGTCAAATATCATCTGAACCTCTGAACCTTTGAGCATCTGAACCTTTAACAATGAAATAATGAAATAATGCAACAAAGAGCTAAACATTCATATCATCACATCGGCATATCATCACATCATCACATTAAATTTTTCCCTATCTTTATTCCTCACAAACACATTCATTTAAAATCCAGAACCCATGCTCAAAGGAATATCTCCACTCATTAGCCCCGAATTATTAAAAACACTAGCCAGCATGGGGCATGGCGACGAAATCGTATTAGCCGATGCACACTATCCGGGCAAAAGCCTGAACAAAAAAGTTATCCGGGCTGATGGCCTGAAGATAGCCGACCTGCTAAGTGCGATCATGCCTTTATTCGAATTGGACAATTATGTTCACTATCCGCTTATTATGATGAATCCGGGTGAAGGCGATAAACTCGATTTAAAGGTTGAAGCATCCTATATAAAAAGCATTGCTCCTTTTTGTAAGACGGTCCCTTCAATTGAACGACTTGAAAGATTTAAATTCTATGAAAGGTCAAAGGGTGCCTTTGCGATCGTGATGACAGGCGAAACCGCAAAATATGGAAATATCATACTTAAAAAAGGAGTTATCACCTAAGCGCTGACTTTCAAAAAGAATTTATGCATTCGAAAATTAAAATTGTCGACCAAAAAAATCTATTTCCGTTTATTTTGATCACCAGTTTATTTGCACTCTGGGGTTTTGCCAATGATATTACCAACCCAATGGTTGCTGCATTTCGGACCATCATGGAAATATCGAATTTCAAGGCTTCACTCATTCAGTTCGCTTTTTATGGAGGTTATGCTACCATGGCGATCCCAGCGGCCTTGTTCATACAAAAATATTCATACAAAAAAGGAATCCTGCTGGGACTGGCACTTTATGCCTTAGGGGCATTATTGTTCTGGCCAGCTGCTCAATATCAAATGTTTGGGATATTTTTAGGATCGCTCTACATTCTTACTTTCGGACTGGCATTCCTGGAAACAACCGCAAACCCGTTTATTTTGTCACTGGGTGCAAAAGAAACAGCCACCCAACGGCTGAACCTAGCACAAGCCTTTAATCCCATGGGTTCATTGCTAGGAATGTTTGTCGCTTCAAAATTAATCCTTGCAGCACTGGTATCGGATAAACAACGCAATGCCGCAGGCGAATTGATTTTCTCAACTTTGGATGAAACGACCAAAGCTGCCATTCGTACCAACGACTTAATGATCATCCGTAATCCCTATGTGGCATTGGGACTGGTGGTCATCATCATGTTTGTGGTCATCGCCATGATCAAAATGCCGCAAACGGGCCAGGTAAATAAAGTGGATGTAAAGGGTTCCATAAAAAGGCTTTTGGCGAACAGCTTGTATCGCGAAGGGGTGATTGCTCAGGTATTTTATGTGGCGGCCCAAATCATGTGCTGGACCTTTATCATTCAATATGCCGAAAATCTGGGAATTGATAAAGCAACGGCTCAAAACTATAATATCGCGGCCATGTTTGCTTTTCTGATTGGCAGGTTCGTGAGCACCTTTTTAATGAAATACATCAATGCGCGAAAACTGCTGATGTGGTTTGCCATTGCCGGAATGATCACGATTTCGTGTACCATTCTGATTGAAGGCATGCCCGGTTTGTATTCTCTGATTGCGACTTCAGCGTTCATGTCCTTAATGTTCCCAACCATTTATGGAATAGCTCTGGGAACCGTTGGAAATGACGATACCATGGGTTCGGCCGGATTGGTGATGGCCATTGTGGGCGGAGCACTGATGCCACCACTGCAAGGAGCAATTATCGATTTGGGCAGGGTTGCGTTTTTACCTGCGGTGAATGCCTCATTCGTGTTGCCGTTGATCAGTTTCTGTGTAATTACAGTTTATGGATACAGAAGCTATAAAAAACGATTAATTGTAAATTAGCAGTTTTGATTTTACAAACGCATTGATTTTGATAAGTTTAAAGAATAATGAGTAAGAAAGTATTTGTTTCCGGATGTTACGATATGCTCCATAGCGGGCATATCGCTTTTTTTAAGGAAGCAGCAAAATTCGGAGAAGTGTATGTCGGGATCGGGTCCGATCAAACCATCCGCGAATTGAAGGGGCGCGATACGGTTAACAGTGAGCAGGAACGCCTGTACATGATCAGGGCCGTAAAATATGTGAAAGAAGCCTTTATCAATAAGGGTTCGGGAATGATGGACTTCGAAGAAAATGTGCGAAACCTGAGACCCGACTATATCGTGGTGAATGAAGACGGATTTTCTCCGCTCAAAGCGAAATTTTGCGCGGAGCTGGGAATCGAATTAAAAGTGTTGGAGCGGATTCCCGATGCGGGATTGCCTGCCCGATCGACCACTGCCATCCGTTCGTCGGATCACTGCAGCTTGCCTTACCGGATTGACATTGCGGGTACCTGGATCGACCAGCCCTATGTTTCGAAATACAACCCGGGATGGGCCATTACCTTATCGTTGGAGCCCATAGTCGATTATAACGAGCGTTGCGGAATGGCGACCTCTACCCGGAATGCGGCAAAAAAGTTATGGCCGCATAACCTGCCCATCGATAAACCTGAAAAGTTGGCCGAAATCCTTTTTAAATACGAAAATACGCCGGGTTCCGAATTGATTTCCGGTGCTCAGGATGCGATCGGGATTTGCATGCCCGGCTTGGTTCGACATTATTACGACCATGCTTACTGGCCCGTAAAGTTCGAGGAAATTCATGACGAATCCATTTTGTTTTGGTTAGAAAAACATCTGAATATGGTGCTGCTTTGGCCCCGAAAGCAGGGGCTCGATCTGCTTAAGGAAACCTATATTAACAAAGAAAATGTAAAGGCATTGGCCGATGCCTCCGAACAAGCATGGGAAGCCGTTAAAACGAAAAATTTAGAAAAGTTTGCCGAATCCTTTTTAAATTCTTTCAAGGCACAAACCACCATGTTTCCGGCCATGATGGACGATAAAATAAAGGAGATTATTGATCATTATAAAGACAAAGCCCTGGCCTGGAAATTAGCCGGTGCGGGCGGTGGCGGATATCTCATTCTTTTAACCGAACAACCCATACCGGGATGCATGCAACTAAAAATCAGGCGAAAAGAACTGGGAATGTGATTGTTTGAGGTTAAGATTGAGATTAAGGTTAAGGTTTTCCGGTGTTCTTATATTTTTACTGATAACTTATAATTCATAACTCGTAATTAAAAAATCGTATCGATTTTTTAATTACATTTATCTCAGAAATTCTGCCTGCTAAAGCTACAAGCGAGAGATCAGGAATTTTTACTCCCCAAAATATTGAAATTTTGACCGGTTTTAACGAATAATAAAATATAAAGAACAACAATACCAAACTGATACATCCTTATTTGGATGGATAAAGAACAGTTTATGGACTTTATATAAAAGTTAGCACCAATTAAAAACCCAAGATAAAATGAAACATATTGCACCAACTTTTCGCCTAACATCTTTTCATTGTCCACATTGTGGCGTATTAGCTGAACAAACGTGGTCCAGCCATGGAATAAACTGTAGTTATATTCAAAAACAGCCCAATGGGAATAATGTTGTCAGTACATACCCCTTAGAGGATACATTGACAGCAAAATGCAAACATTGTAATTTGTTTTCATTGTGGCATAAAGAAAAGATGGTTTATCCTTTGACAGGTAATGTTGAATTAGCTAACCCTGACCTACCAGATGATATCAAGAATGATTATAACGAAGCAAAAGATATAGTTAATATTTCCCCTCGTGGATCTGCTGCCTTATTAAGATTAGCCATTCAGAAGCTTTGTATTCATCTTGGAGAAGAAGGAAAGAATATAAATGAAGATATTGCAAGTTTAGTAAAAAAAGGTTTGCCAAAAACGATGCAACAAGCACTAGATAGTGTGCGTGTCATTGGAAATAATGCCGTTCACCCTGGAAATATTGATTTAAATGATAAAATTGAAATTGCTTACGCATTATTTGGATTCGTAAATGTTATTTGCGAAGTACTTATTAGCCAACCAAAGAAAATTCAAGAATTCTATGAAAAAAATATTCCAGAGGGAGCAAAAAATGGAATTGAAAAAAGAGATAAATAGGGATACAATGAAAGAACTATTACAAAATATTTTTGAATTATCCATTGACATTTTCTTTTCTGAGGAACTAGAGAATATTCTAAATGATGTAAACGAACGTAACCTTTGCGGAAGACTGGCTATTTATCTTGAAAATGCAGCAAAAGAGAATAGAATTAAGGGATACTATGCTGACCCTGAATATAACCGTAAACAAAACGGACAAGTGAAAACGATATTAGATGAAGAGATGAATGTTGTCAATATAAATTGTGATATAATTCTTCATAGTCGAGGAAATATTGTTGCGCAAGACAACTTGATTGCAATCGAAATGAAAAAATCGAATAGACCTGAAGAAGAAAAGGAAAGTGACAAAAAACGTTTAAGAGCCTTAACGAAAGACAGCTATGATGACATTTGGTCTTTTGATGGTGTTGCATTACCTGAACATGTATGCGGGTACATTCTAGGATTTTATATGGAGTTGAATATAAAAGCTAGAAATTGTTTGCTCGAATGTTATCAAAAAGGAATAAAAACTCATGAGTGGATAAGAAATTATTAAAAAACTGGTTCTAACAAAGTGTAAATTTCATAGCGGTTTCAGTGGTGTTCAGGCAGTAGGTTCACGCCCCATTACCCTTTCCTACTGGAAAGGATAATAGCACGCAAATCCGCTACAAAACTTACACAAACCGTTATGTGTAATTGTATACACGAATTATGAAAGAAAGATTAAGTTCAGATAACCTTTACCATTTTACAAAAAATGCTGAAACTGTATCTAAAATAATAGAAACTGGATTCAGATTTAGTTTTTGCAATGAATCTGTTCCAAATGAATCATACACCAGAAATTTGTTTAATGTTTCATTTTGTGATATAAAATTCGAAGAATCTGAAAATCACAGAAAATGTTACGGAAACAACGCAATTGTACTTTCAAAAGATTGGGGTATAAATAAAGGTGCATCTCCCGTAAGATATATTCATTCAAATTCTCCTGGACTTTCTGAACCATATAAGCTTTCAAGAAAAAATTATCATTTACTACGTGGATTGTCTTTAAACATCCCTCTATTAAACAAACTTTCATTAAGCCACTATTTATCTGGCAATCAGCCATCATTTGAGCAAAGTGATTTTGAATTTGCATTATTATACCTTAATACATCTTTAATGGAAGATGATACAAAAGATGAATTATTTGATATTAAAAAGGAACTATCTGAAAACTTAGATTCTTTTAAAACTAAATATAATGAGTTAGACAAAAAATTCATAAATTTATACAACGACCTTAGTGCAAGAAAGAAGGAAGATGCATTACTTCTGGTTAAGTATATCCATTCTTTAATCAAAAGAATTAATGATTTACACAATGAGTTTATTAAAAGAGATAATTATACAAGAATTTATGAGGAAAATTTTCAGTGTCCCTTACAAGATAGAAAAGTCAAAAGAATTTTATATGATGAAAGGGAATGGAGGGCAATTTCTATTCTAGAAATTGGTGAGAACGATACTACTGAACATTTAAGTAATGTCAGCTCATATATGGAAGAAGGGTTTTTGCCAAGTACTTACAATCTAAGTTTTATAGAAAGTGATATTGTAGCAATTCTTGCTGAAGATGAAATTGCAAAACAAAAAATTCTTCAAAGTAAAGAGATCGAAACCGGATTACTTTCGAAAGAATTCATTGAAAAAAACATTTATACACTTGAAGAATTTAGAGAAAAATGAAACAACTACACATAACAACGGCTATAAAACATGGCGGGTTCTTACCCGGCTGAAATGTGTGATTCCCAGTTAAGCTAAGGCTATAACAATAAATCAAATGAGGGTTTGGCAGCGCATAAACCGCCTTCGTCCTATAACAAGCAGGCTTTGCCTGCGGGCATCGTTTGCCTACCGAGCATAAGTTTTGTTGCGGTAACAAGGTGCAGCATGGGTGGTCAGCCATACTGTCGCTTGGGCAGAAAGGCAAATGAACGCCGGATAAAAATAACACAAGTCTTAATTTATTTTACACTTCTCTCGTTTCTGATTTTGACTTCTCTCATTTATAATTTAGAGAAGTCTCATTCCCCCGCTCGGCAGCATTTAAACTTCAGAACCGTCGTGTCAGCATCCCCTAGAGACCCTAATAGTTTAAAAGTTGATAAATTATGAATCCCAAAAGCAACCAATGATGAGGATTTAACATCTATAGTGATATGTAAAAACACTTAAAATTATGAGATTATTAAAAACGATATTGCTATTTGCAATTGCATTGATTTTTATAGTATCCTGTGAGAAAAATAAGGATGCTATTTCATTGACAAATATTTATTTACCACTTGAGATTGGTAATTACTGGCAACTCGATTATTTAACAAAAAAGGAAGTCGTTGGGACAAAAAAAATTGGGGACAAAATTTATCATTTGATTCAATACCAGAATGACACAACCTATTACCGGATTGAGAATGATAAAGTTTATGTGATTGAATATGAAGATAATGAATCGGTAAAATTTAACCTATCTGCAAAAGTTAACGATACCTGGAATTATCATTCCTATATGGTTAAATTAGTTAGTAAAACTGATACTATTATTGTTAATGATACAAAGTTCATTAATTGTTTTCAATTTTTTTATGATGTGCCGGGATTGGTTGATGAAGAACATAGTATTTGGTTGGCGCCGAATGTTGGATTTGTTCAGGAACAATGCGGGGAATGTTTACATCAGATAAAGAAACTAGATAAAGCGAAAATTAATGGTCAGGAAATGGATTATTAAATAAATGCGGTTGCCTGGTTGAACTAAAGCTGTTACAATAAATCAAATAAGGGTCTGGCGGCGCATAAAGCGCCGTCGTTCTATAAATAAGCAGGTTTTGTCTTCGGGCATCGTTTGCCCACCGGAGATAAGTTTTGGTGCAGAAATAAAGTGCAGCATGGGCTGCCAGCCGTAGTGCTGTCG
>PHDM01000092.1 GCA_002840985.1 Bacteroidetes bacterium HGW-Bacteroidetes-17 | reverse complement strand
TTTGTCGATCTTAAAACAGAAACAGTTGGCAAATCAACTCTGGAATAATTATCTACGAATAGTTCCCCTTTTTTATTGAATTGGATTTCGTGATGGGCATCTTCAGGTGTTAGTAATTTCATATCCGTTCCATCAAATTTCACCACATATAAATGATTTAAGTAAGGATTTCGGCCTTCTTCCTTCCCTCCTGCCGTAAAATAAATCAAACGGTTATCTTCATCAATAAATTCAGCATTCTTAAATACAAACTCACCTTTTGTAATTTGATTCTTAAGTTCCCCACTCTCCCAATCGTATAAATACAAATGGTTCCATCCATCCTTTTCGGAAGTCATCAACAGTTCTTTACTTTTGTCCAGCACCTTATAATAAGCAATATTTACATCCACATAAGTATTCATTTTATCGGTGGCAACAACTCTTGGTTTACCGGTAGTTCCATTGATCTCCATAATATCATTCTGCTGATAACCACGGTAATATCGGTTCATATCCAAAACTTCATTATTCAACCAATCCATACTTTCTGTATATAAAAATGAAGGATAAGGATCGATGTCCACCTTAATTTGTTTTCGTGAACCAATATCAAAAAGAACAAATTCGACCATGGCCAAATCAGTATCCCCAACCAAACCACGCTCGTACGACCATACCTTTGCACGCCTTCCTTCTTCAGGAACAGCTTGCCATAAATACAAATGTTTAGCTTTTCGATAATCCGTTCTGATGGTCGCAATTTTTTTGGAATCGGGTGACCATTTAGCTGTAAATTGTGAACTGACCTGTTCAGGTTTTTGCAGGTCGAATAAGTTATACCATGAATACGAATTCCCGTATTCGTATTTATCTATCCCATCTGAACTTAATGCGATCTCCTGCTTTGAATTTAAATTTTGAATATATAAATTGTGATTTTTCGAATAAGCTGTCCATTTGCCGTCAGGCGATTTAACACCTTTGATGTTTTCCTCTTTTTTAACTTCCGCAATCAATGAAAAAACCCTGTTAAATCCATATTTTTTCCCTTTCACCGTAAATTCGACGATATCTTTTTTAAGCTCGATGCGATTAAAAGGCAGTCTATAGGCATCATAAACGGTGTCCATTAGAGCAGATAATAATGAAGCAAGCAATTCATGATCAAAAACAGGCTTTTTGGTTTTAGTGTCCATATTCACCTCCAGGAACTCTTTACCTTTTCTGGTATTGATCGTATACCAAAAATTATTTGTTGAATCAATAAAATTGGCACGCACATAATTATTGAATACGAGTTTTTCTGAATTTACCGGCAGAAACTGTTCAGCGTTTACATAGTTTTCGACATCCAATTGTTTAACACTTGGGCTGCAGGCAGCAAACAGGATTAAAATGACAAATAAGAATTGGAATTTGTAAGTTTTCATTTGTTTAGGATTTACTGAATTAATGCTTTTATTGCGTGCTAATTTATAAAAATTACCGTTAGTGGCTGCAGATAAAATTAAAGAAAGAAGACCAGAACCTCTAATCGGAAAGGTGAATAAAAGATGAAATTTTAAAGGTGAAAGAATTTATCCTCTTTCCAATTAAGTGGATTATTTATGATATATTTTTTAATCCTTATGTATTCGACCTCATTGCGAATAATGTGATCATGATAATTTGATTGCCATTTAAAATAGGGTTGAATTTTATGCGATTCAAACGAAACACGTCCTTTGTACCATCGGATAATGGTTGCCAAATTTTTGTACAACATCGGGTTTTTATTCCCTGTAATTCCACCCCTTTGGATTTTGGATCCAATTGTTTCCATTGGTATAGTTGGTATTGTTGGTATTGTAGAAACGCGATTAATCGCGTTTCTACAATATTGGTCATCACAATCGTAATTACCATCACCGGTTTTATTGATTGCAATGATTCCGTGGACATGGTTTGGCATTATCACAAAATTATCCGATTCAACAAATGGGAAATGATTGGATATTTCTACCCAAATTCGATTTGCCAATAAACCAATTCCACTCAATTGCATTTTGCCATTTTCAACTCTCCCTAAAAATAGTTCACGACGATGGGTGCAAATGGTAATAAAATAGGCAGAATTACAGCCATAATTCCAACCCTGTAGTCTGTTTGATTGGATACGATATTTGTTCTTGTATTTTTCAGTCGTCATAAATTTTGTAAAATATTCGGCTTCATTTATAAGGAAATTATTTATGAAAGATTATTTAAAATGCTCCTCGCCAATTATCCTAAACATGAGTAATTGTTGAGTTTTATGCATTTCCCTGCTATAAAAACCAGCTTCTTCGGGTACATAGTGATATTGTAGTTTATCGCCGTATTTAGCCTCTACGCTTTTTCTACCCAAATATTTATACCAGGCAACTTCTTCAGGGCTAAAAGGCTCTCTTTCACCTTTTATTGCCTGAACAAATCTTCTTTGACGTTCAGTAAAAATTTCCAGATCACCATTACAAATCGCTTTAAACCAATGCCCATATCTTTCCAGTATTTCAATTTCTTCAATAGAAAAGATGACGGTATTGCAATCAATCACAAAGCGGCCCTTTTGTTTAAGGTAATTTTTATGCAGGCTTTCTTTGATGCTGATGATTTTCATTGGTCTATAATATCGAGTAAATATCGTAAAATTTGCTGAAGCAAAAAACCCTGCCAGCTATTATAACGCTAACAGGGTTTAGATTTAGGAATAAATCTGGAATGACATATCTCGACAACATCTCGACTGCGCTCGATGTGACAAGCTCGATGTGACAACTGCAAGTCAGTTCGAGCCTCCGCCAAAGACGGATAAATGTCGAGAACAAGGTAATGTCGATATGAATTTATTTTTTGATATGATTTTTGTAAGGTGGAATCGGAGGTAAAGGTTTTGTTTTTTTCAACTCTTCCAAAATCACCTCGATGGCTTTGTTCAATTGCTGGTCCTCGCCATTATATTGTTTTGCAGGATCATTATCCAAAATGATATCAGGTTCAACACCCCATCCTTCAACAATCCAATCACCACTGTCTTGATCAAAAGGTGCGAATTCGGGCTTTTGAAGTGAGCCGCCATCAATAAATGGCAATGAGCCACGTATGCCAACAACCCCACCCCATGAGCGTACTCCAATGGTTTTGCCCAAACCAAGTTTCTTAAACTGGTATGCGAAGAAATCGCCATCTGAAGCCGAATAATTATCGAACAGCATTACTTTTGGCCCAACCATCATTTGGGCAGGTTTTGTATTTACCCCGGTATTGCGAGCCATTCCTAACATGGTTAGTTCGCGGCTTAATCTTTCGATAATCATGGGTGAAACATTTCCTCCACCATTGCCACGATCGTCAATAATCAATGCTTTTTTACCTAATTGAGGATAAAAATATTTAACAAATTCATTTAATCCGGCAACACCCATATCAGGGATATGAATATACCCAACTTCACCATTTGTAGCTTTGTTAACCTTTTCGATGTTATTGCGTACCCAGTTTAAATAATACAAACCACTTTCGCTTGCAACAGGCACAACGATAACCTTACGTTCATTTTTACCGGAAGCAACCTCAGCAAGGGTCAATTCAACCTGATCGCCAACTGTTCCAATCAGAGATTGGTAGATGTCATTCATTTTTGAAGTTGGTTTTCCATTAACTGCTGTAATAAAATCTCCTTCTTTCGCATTCACACCCACTTCTGTTAAAGGAGAAATGGTATTACGTGTCCAGTTTTCGCCTTTCAAAATTTTATCAATTTTATAATATCCTGATTTATCTTTTGAAAGTTCAGCTCCCAAAAGCCCCATGTTAATGCGCGGAGCTTCGAATTTATCGCCACCGCTTACGTAGGTATGTCCGGTGCTCAATTCTCCTATCATTTCACCTATGAGGTAGGTTAAATCGTGTCGATCGTTTACATAAGGGACCAGTTGCGCGTATTTGTCGTGTATTGACGGCCAATCTAAACCATGCATATTAGGTGCATAGAAGAAATCGCGCATTTGTCGCCATGATTCGGTAAAGATTTGTTTCCATTCTTTTTTAGGATCAATCCAAACTTTCATATTGCTGGTATTTACACTTTCACTCAATTTTACAGGTGATTGTGGTAACCCAATTACATAATATTTACCACGATTGTTGATGAACATTTTTTTCTTATCGGCAGAAATGATGTAATTAGTGAAATCCCCAATTTCTGTTTCTTTCTTACTTTCAAGATTGTACATCATTAAATTGCCAGATCGGGTTGTAGATGAGAATTTCGCATAATAAACATTATTCCCAATCGCACGAATATTAAAATAGTTTGCTATCTCAATGGGTAAAGCCATTGTTCTGTCAACGATTCCATCAAAATCAATTTTGATGTTTTTATCGTCTTCTTTTTTTGCAGCCTCATCCTTTTTAGCTGGTTCTGGTTTTTTTGCAACCTCAATTTTTACCTCATCATTTTCCGGAGCAAAGGGTGACGGTGTTTCTTTTTGCAGGGTCACAAAATAGACTTTTCCCATGTCGGCATAAGCGTAACTCCATTCAACCTGACTGTAAATCGGATTAAAATCACGTTGTGAACTAAAAAATAAATATTTTCCATCATCACTAAAAGTTGGACCTCCAACTTCATACCATTCACCCGTTATAAGATGTGCTTTTTTATCTGGTACCCCATAAATATAGATTTCAGATACGCTTCCGTTTTTTGGCAAAGTATAAGTGATCCATCGGCTGTCAGGAGCCCATTCATAGTCCCTGATTTCTCCATCGACTGCTTTAACAACCTGAATTACCTCTTTACTTTCAATTTCAACATATTGTAACCTGAGTTTTTTGTCGCTCCACAATATTTTTTTGCTATCGGACGACCAAATAGGATTATATTTATATGTATCACCGTTAGAAGTAATTTTAACGGCCTTTTCACTGCCATCCTGTTTCATGATATAAATTTCATCCTCGCCGGTAACATCCGAAATAAATGAAATGTATTTACCATCGGGTGACCATTCAACATTGCGATCATGAACACTTGAAGTTTGGGTCAAGTTTTTTGTAATTCCTGATTTTACAGGAACCGTAAACACATCACCTCTGGCACCGAATGTCAAACGTTTTCCATCTGGTGAGATGGAGAATGAGCTAATACTTTGGCTTGCATCCTTCTGTACTTCTCTGCTATGCAGAAAGTCACTGGCTATTTTTACCTCAATTTTTGCCGTTTTACCTGACATGAGATCATAAGTATAAAGATATCCCCCATTTTCATAGATGATAGCTTCATTACCTAAGGAAGGGAATTTAATGTCGTACTCGGTATAATTGGAAATCTTTTTTGTTTCCTTTGTTTTCAAATCGTAAGAGAAAAGATTCATGGTACGGTCCCGATCTGAAAGAAAGTAAACCTTGTCGCCATGCCACATTGGGAAAATATCCTGATTCACATTATTGGTTATATTTTCAATCTTTTTGGATTTAAAATCATAAATCCAGACATCATCAGCCATTCCGCCTTTATAGTATTTCCATGTTCTGAATTCTCGGAAAACGCGATTATATGCTAACTTAGATTGGTCTGGAGAATAGGAATTAAACCCACCTGTTGGCAAAGGTAATTCTTCCGACAATCCACCATTTACATTGACAAGATATAATTGACCTGTAAAATCATTATAAGTTTTTTTTCTGGATCGATAAATGATTTCTTTGTCATTTTTCCAACCCATTACAAGGTTGTTCGGACCCATCCGATCTGATAGGTCATCACGACCCAAAGTAGCAGTATAGGTTAACCTCTTGGGTTCGCCACCCATTGAAGGCATTAAATAAACCTCGGTATTACCATCGTACTGACCTGTAAATGCCAGCCATTTTCCATCGGGTGAAAAATGCGCGAACATCTCATAACCTTCGTCGTTGGTAAGTTTGGTGGCTATTCCACCATCCTCAGAAACGGAATATAAATCCCCCGCGTAGGAAAAAACAACCTGATTCCCATGAATAGTTGGGAAACGCATTAAGCGAGCTTCATCCTGAGCATAAGTTCCCAGAAAGAATAATCCTAACATTGTAAGCAGTAAAAAAGTTTTTCTCATAATCATTGATTTTAATAATGGTTTAACAATGTGGTGCATTATTTTAAATATTTTTGATTTTCAATTTTCGATTTTTATTTTTTTAATCCCTGATTCCCAATCTTTAATAAATCTGGCCTTTTTACTTTTAATGGGTTAAACTGAAGTGCATTTTAAATTTTAATTAAAATAGAAGAAAATGGATTTTCGAAATTCTATTTGTAAGTAATACTGGCAATAAAAGTATAAAATTAAATTATACAGCTGTTAACATGTACTATTTTAAAATATATTTTGCTTAATAGAGCGTTAAACCTTAAATAACCTCTACAACTTGAACATCCTCATTTATATATATTAAATATTTATGGATATTATGATATCCCATTGTTGACAAATGCTTTGCATAGCTTGAAATTTGCTGCTCATGTTTCTGCTCACTTTTGCCTGTTTTATAATCTATGATGCTTAGTTTATTCTCTTCGAAAACCAGACGATCAGGCCTTAATACATGACCGTCGGCAAGAATAATTTCAGCTTCGTTTTTTACATTTAATCCGTTGGCAAAAAACCGTCCTGCAATCTCATGATTCATCAACTTATTTATCAATTCTAAAACCTCCATGGAATCAGCCGCCTTAACAATTCCTGATTCTACAAATTGAGCAAGTATTATTTCAGCATCTTCTTTAAACTTAATTTTAGAAAGAATTAAATGCATCAGATTGCCCCAATCTTTATTTTTCTCCGGGTTTTGGATGTCCCAAATTTCCGGGGCATTAGCACTGATCAATAATTTCCGGCGCCAATCTTCAGATATGAATGACCTTAATTTAATGGAATTGTTAATTGATTCTTTCATTTCCAAATCCTTTACCAAACGTTGTCCATAACTATAGGATAATTCTCCTTCTTCAAAACCACCTGATTGTTGCAAATAATAACGGATTAATTTTGGCACGGAAGGAGTATTTCCGGTATCCGCTCCAATCTTTTCACTGAGGATGTATAAACGTTCGGTTGGCCTTGTAAAAGCCACATACAAAATATTTATCAGATCGAGTAATGACTTATTGGTTTCCGTTAAGAGCACATCCGCATAAGCAGTATTTTCAGCTTCTTTTTTTGTAAGTGGCAGATAAAATGATTGAAGTTTGGGGAGGTATTCATCTTCCAAATCGATCCAGGAATGCTTAATGGTTGTTTTAACATTAGTATTCGCAAAAGGATAAATAACTACCGGAAATTCTAGCCCTTTCGATTTATGAATACTTAATAATTGAATGGCATCCAAGTCGTCGGGAATAATGACCGATTCCTTGGTTTGGTTCCTTTCCCACCAATCAAGGAAATCAAAAATATCTGCATGCTCCTTCGAATTGCATTTCATTAATGCATCTAGAAAAAACTGCACAAAAGGGTTCACTTCCTCATTTAAATGAAAAATCCTTATCAGCTCTTCAGTAAGATCATATATCGGCAAGCTTAGTAAATAGGCCGGATTTATTTCAAAACTATAAGATTTCAGATACTCCAGAAAGACATCCATTTTAAGCTCAGAAGCAGTTTGTTCCGGTCCAGATTGATTCAATAGATTTAATCCCTCATCTAAGGTTTCGGTCACCGAATTTGCTTCTACCAAAAATTTTAAAATGGCCGCTTTATAAATCCGCTCAGAAGGATTAATTAAATACTGAAGGAAGGCGATGATAAAATTTACTTCTGCCGACCCCTTCAGAACCAGGGATTCGTTAGTGATAATTGGATAACCGTGCTTCAACAGAAAATTAGCCACCATTGTAATTTCGACATTGCTGCGGCATAAAACAGTCATTTCCCTGAAGGAAAAATGATCTTCTATCAACTCGTCGACAATTTCTTTGATCCTCAACAGGTTTGCATCGATCCATGCCTCTCCTTTTCCACAATCAAGCAAATCAACATGAACATATCCTCCCGTGTTTGCAATATCAAATTTTTGTTTTACCTGATCATAGATAGGCTGATAATCAGCTACCAACTGTTTGGAGATGATTTCAAAAAACGAGTTATTGAACTCGATAATTTCCCTTTTTGACCGGAAATTCCGGTCAAGGGGTTTTTGTTCGAAATTCCTTATTAGCATTTGTTCACGTTCATCGGCAAGAGGCAGGTTTTCTGCCCGATACAGTTTTGGCAATTTCGCAAATTGCTCAACTTCACCACCACGAAAACGATATATGGCTTGCTTTCCATCGCCTACAATCATGTTGAAATTTCCCTCTGCCAATGAATTATCGATCAAGGGTATAAAATTTTGCCATTGAAGCACCGATGTATCCTGAAATTCATCAATTAAAAATGATTTATAACGTTCACCTAATCGCTCATAAATAAAAGGCACCGGTTCGTTAAATACAATTTCAGCAACCTTTTTGTTGAATTCGGAGATGTGGATGATATTATTCACCTGTTTTTGCTCTTCTAATATTTTTCCAATCTCATTTAACACTGCAACCGCATATATTTGTTGATGAATGATTCGATAAAGATGAAAACGTTCTAAATCCCGCTCCAAAATCGATGCAATTTGTTGATAAAAATTCCTGATCTCATCTTTAATAGATTCTATTAACCCAATGTCACCAGCATCAACCTTACTGCCGTACCAGATATCTTCATCAACAGTTTTACGGACATACGTATTGGGTTTATAATCTTCATTATTTTGTTTAGTAAGCTTTTTTAAATAAGTGGGAATTCCCTTTGAACCATAATAAAAAGCCGAATCAGGAATTTGCTTGGCATTAATCAAATCGATTGCTGATTGAGCCAGTGGAATGATTTGATTTTTAAAATCTCTTATAAATTTTGAGGTTTTTGAAGCTATTTCCTTAAAATCGGCATTACTCAAATCTTTAATTTTATCAATCCCTTTTATTCCATCTTCACTAATGAGCGTTTTCGAAAATTTTAACAAGTCTTTTTCGATCTGCCAATCTGTTTCTTCGCTTGTTTTTAATTTAGTAAAATTGATGAGTATTTCGGTGAGGTCTTCATCAATGCCAATTTTATTGATTAAGATATCAATGGCTCTATTTAAATGTTCATCATCATCCAATTCAACATCAAAACTGAGAGGTAATTTTAAATCATAGGCAAAAGATTTAATGATCCGATGAACAAAACTATCGATGGTTCCAATGGCGAAATCAGAATAATTATGCAAAATCAAACTCAGGGTTTTCCCTGCCCTCTCCTTAATTGCATCTTCATCAAGTTTTGTTTCTTCGATGAGGATCGGAAGCATGAATTTTTTAACAGAAGAAGCCCCGAAATTACCATCAGAAGCCAGTTCTTTCAAATAACTTAGCACCCTGTCTTTTAGTTCATTTGCGGCTTTATTTGTAAATGTAATGGCCAGAATATTACGAAAAGTTGATGGTTGCTTTAGAACCATGCAGAGATACTCTTTTACAAGTGTAAAAGTTTTTCCGGAACCGGCAGAAGATTTATAAACCGTAAAACCCATAGAGATATAAAAGTAAGAAGTTTTAGATTAAGTTTTAGCAGAAATCAGATCTAGGTCAAAACTTATAAAACCGCATCTTTAACTTTTTTTGATTTAGGTTTACCATTGCTGAAAAGATCTCCAAAATTATCAAATTCACGGCGGTAGAAAATACCGACTCCTTGTGTATATGGTGATCTATCGTCTAAAGTATTTGTGTTATAGGCAGAGTTAATGTTTGAGCGGTTAAACACTTTAATCCTAAACCTACCATCATCTGTAATTTTCACTTCAACATTTACGTCACCAACTATACCTGAAGTATTACTGGATTGTTGATTACCAAGAACTCCGAAATTTCCATCAATAAGCACACGATTATTAAATAATTGGGTTGAAAGTGCTACCTCAACTTCTTGTTCGGTGTAGGCACCACTTGGACGGTAATTAATTCCTATATCAAAATCTTTACTGATTTGAGATAACCAGTTACTTAACTGATTTGAAAGAACATTGATGGATGATGCTCCAATTTCACCCGCCGATGGTGTCATGTTAGCACTTGAGCTAAAGCTTCCCAACACTAATAATGAGATCATTTGCTGATTCATCTGAGCTTCATTTTCAGTATCAAGTTGTGCAAATACCTTTTGTTCATCTTCCTTATCGATATTTGGGATGGCAATACTAAAATGGATCGTAGGATCGGAAAGTTGCTGGCTCAAATCCAGAAAACAATCAATATTATATCTGCGGTCATTTTCGATATCAAATCCGGCTAAGGAAGCCTTGGTTTTGTATAAAGTCTTTATATCCAGTTCTGCTTCATAAGGATTACCTGTCCATGAAATTTTTCCACCTTCCAATATACTAAATCTTCTGCTGACTAAATTTTGCAGCGTGAAGAGGAAAGTACCCTGATGGATAAAATAATCTCCAATAATTTCAAAATCACCCCTCGAATTCACAGTAATATTAATATCTCCGCTTCCATCTGCCCTAATGTTACCCATTTTATAAGGTAGGAAAAGTTCTATATCAGCATCCTGTGTAACGCTTAAGTTAAGATTCAAACTCAATCCACTTAAATCAACCTTATAATCAATTGGTTTACTTACCGTATCGGCAGAATTGACAAATACAATATAATTGGTTTCTGTCATTTCGGAATCATAACTGATGGGGATTTTAATTTGTGTTCCCCTTTCAGAGCGAACCGCTATATCAATCACAATTTCATCCAGTGGTCCACGGATATTAACATCACCTGAAGCAAATGCAGTTCCATAAAACATGCTATTCTGAGACTTATTGGTATTTAATCCCAATACTTTTTGGGGTTTAATATTAATATCTAATTTGAAGTTGTCGAAATATTCGTGAGTAATTTTGCCCTGACATATAGCTTGGTTCCCTAGCGTATCGTATAGTACAACATGATCGAATTGAATTTCATTTTCCCTGAATTTAATTTCATTGGATAAAGAATATTTCACGTTTGTATAATCTATTTTAACCGCTGTTCTCATTAAATTTACATTTCCAATGATACGTGGCTTTGACAGTGAGCCATCCAAAAGCAAACGTCCGGACGCAAGCCCTTCCAATTCACTCATAAAATCAGATACATAAGGTGATAATATTTGTAAATCCAAATTACTCAGATCAATTCCAAAATCTAAATTATGCTCATCGCGATTAGGAAAGTATGTTCCTGCAAGTCCAAATACCTTACCTTCACCTGCATTTCCGATATTAATGATATCAAAGGAAGCTTCCAATGAATTATTAGCATTATTCCAAGTTGACCTTATCACACCCCTTCCCAACTGCTGTTCATTTAGTGCCAGTTGTGCTATTCCAAGCCTAGCTGTAACTTTAGGCGAATCATACAAATCCATGAGTTGAATTTCGCCATCTATTATTCCATCAACATTTAAATTTGGATCATTAATTAGCAGATCAAAACTAGAGAGATCCCAATTTCTGAAAATAACCTTCAGCGTGTCATCGGCTTGTTCTGAAACAGCCCCTGTAAGAAATAAACTCTGCTTATCGCTAAAAATATTCAGGCTATCAATTGAAAACAATGACTTATCAAAAGCAAGATGGCTATTTAAGTCGATATTCCATGCTTTATTATTTATGATGAAATCCGCTTTTTTTAACTTCATTTCGAATTCTGTGCGGTTATTAAATTTAAAATAACCCGATAGATATCCTTTATTATCATCTCTGGTTTCAGTATCATTCCATGCAATCCGATAATTGATACTATCGTTCTGAACTGAAGCCAGGAGATTAAAGTTCTCCAGACCAAATGAAGTACTATCATTCTCAGTGGCAGTTTTAAAAACCACATCTTTACTCCCGGTTAAAATAAGAAATGCTTTCGCATCATTATCCGTTTTTAAATACCAGTCATAAAATTTAATCCCCATTAATTCAATTTCAGATGAATTGGCCTGAACATAAACGGAATTTAAATCGGTATAATAATGTCCTGCAATTTTACTATTTGGTGCAATTTTAAGGCTTGGATATAAAAGGTCGGTCAGTGCATCTGAATTTTTAAAATTAATTTCAAAATCTAAATTTTGCGAGGGTAATGTAGGTTCTATATTTATACTGTCATAGAAAAAGCGTGGGATATATTGCCCTATCATTGATTCAACAGAGGCAAACAATTCTGCAAATTTAAATTTACCTTTAATATCTGCATCGATATAATCCGATCTAAGTTCTATGATTTTATTTCGAAGACCATCGTAATTTGAATTCAAGGTCAAATTATCAAGCATATAGATTTTATTGTTCTGCTCGTAAACCGTATTGCTAACCTGAATCATACCTTCCAGATCATCCAGGTTAATTCCGGCATAATTAAGATTTAATTGAGTAGAGAGCGTAGCTGTAGAATCATATTTTAACAAATTAATCTTATATAAATTTGCATGTTGTATGTCAGTATTAAAATTAAATTCAGGGATATCTTTATTGAAATCAACACTTCCATTAAATTGAAAATCAATATTCTCATCCGTTACATCAAGGTGCCCATCAAACTTCTTATCTGCCAGTTCTCCATTTATGATTATCTGATTATAATTATTTTGCATTAATTCTACCGAACTAATAACACCATCCAACTTTAATTTGATGTCTTCATTGGTCAAACCCGAACCATTGAAATCAAGGTCAAGATTCATGGTTCCTAAATATTCAGGTATTTTTAGCATTTTTCCCAGATCAAAGCTTAAAGATTGAAAATGCCCGTTATAAAAGGTCATACCAAGCGAATCCTGAGTATTCATATTTATGTTGGCAGATAAGCTTCCAATTTCTGTATTCAAGTCAAGGTCTGAAGTAAAATTTTTAAACATTCCGTTCAAATAACCAACTATGGAGCATTCCCCAAATTCATAAATCTCAGCCGGCAGAGCTAAAAATTTACCATCAATAGGAATTGCAAAATTTGCAAGATCTTTAGCGGAAGTATAAAATTTGTTGATTATTAAATCGGTATAAGTATTTTCGATATTGGGTAAGCCTTTCATTGAAATTTTACCTTCAAATTCGGTAGAACTGCCAAATTTAAAACGAAGTTGATCTGCGGTAAAATCTTCAACCGTACCTTTGAATGAAGTATTTATAAATATTTCATCATTCATCTCGAATAATTCAGGAGCAAAGAACCCTAAATCAGCCAAATTTATCGTTGAATTTCTAAGTCTGGCATCGATCATTACTTTATCAATAAACTCCTCATAAGCACTAAAATCGTTGTAGGAAAATTTAAAATCAAAATCTAGCTCCGATTGATTCGTTTCAATCTTTATTTTTTTGGCTTCCAACATTTTCTCTGATAGTGCGAATTCCCCGGAGAACTGTTTGATTAAAAAACCGCTTTTTTCTATTGCATTCAGCTTATTAATTTCGAATAAAACCGTATCACCGATAAATCTTAGATTGGCTAAATCCAGGTCAATATCGTCGACTACGATCCTATCATAATCCATCCCAACTTCTGTCAATGCTTTGTTTTCATTAATCATGCTAAACTTCGATTTACTCAATTGGATGGCACTAATGCTAAGATCCCATTTTTTTTGTTGAAGTGAATCAGCAGAATTATTTGAGGTAAAATGATCAATCAGAAATTGAAAATTCATATCGTCTTCATTCTTATAAATTTTCAGATCGATGATTGCCTCCTTCAATTTCAATTGTTTAACATTAAGTTTCCTTTTTTTATAATTAAATTTATCAATGTTCACTTCCACTTGTTCGGCAGAAAAAATATTCTTTTGGTGCAAATCGTTGACCTCAACTCCCTTTATCAATAAATTAAAAAAAGCAGTTACGGTTACTTCATTAATCTTGATGTCTGCGTTTAATTCTTGAGAAAGGTAGGTAGTAACTATTCTTGCCAGGACAGATTGCGTGAACGGCTCTCGAAGCAACATGAAGAGCGTTAATAGTAAGGATAAAAATACTATTACGAAATTTCCAATAATATTAAGTGCTCTTTTTTTGATAACTTTGCCCTTTATTTAATAATGTAATTATATATACGTTTATATGAGCACTTATATTTTAGGAATTGAATCTTCATGCGATGATACTTCAGCTGCTGTAATCTGCAACTCAAAGATATTATCAAATGTGGTTGCCAATCAGGCGATCCGT